>JANPAM010000236.1:0-2589 GCA_031429915.1 Sphingomonadales bacterium
TTTTGACCGTTGCTATTACCCCTGTCTCGGGCGGATCGAGGGGCGGGCTTACGCGGTGATAGTCTGCGCCGGGTCCGATGGCAGCAACGCGGTCGCCCAAGCCGAGCGCATCGCCACCGGCTGGCGTCTGAAGAAGGTAGCGGACAGCATTATCATCTGCACCCACGCACAAACGCCCGAGGCGATACTGGCGACGAAGCGGATACCCGAGGCGGATTTGGTGCGGGCGCGCGAGCTCGGCGCTACCCTTGCGGCCGGGTTGTCGATGGGCGTCTTCTAGTCAGATTTTACAGACGCTTTTGTCGTCCATCTCCTGGCCCTTGGGCGCGGGCTTAATCAAAAAGACATGGCTCAGCGGTCCTGGAACGCGACCACCCGCCCCGTCGCGATTTCCCCCGACCACTGCTGCAAAATCGGAACAGACGGCGGCACTTCTGAGATAATCGGTATGGCCGGTGGGGCCGCTGCTGATATCGGTGGTGTCGATGATCGTCAGGCCGCTCTTTTCGGGCGTGACATCATATTTCG
The DNA here is from genome assembly GCA_031429915.1 of Sphingomonadales bacterium. Taxonomy (GTDB): domain Bacteria; phylum Pseudomonadota; class Alphaproteobacteria; order Sphingomonadales; family Sphingomonadaceae; genus Sphingorhabdus_B. The sequence goes on from JANPAM010000236.1 coordinate 529, forward strand.
ATTTGGACGGATAACAACGCACCGGTTTGCCCTGCGCCTTTAGTTCCTTTGCCTCGAACGGGTCGAAACAATAGGGCGAACCAAGCCGCGGATAGCCGTGGACCTGCCGCGACAACGCCAGCGCCTTGTCGCTACCCGATACATAGATCGTGATCCGCCGGTCGTTGTTCACCCGCCGCGCCGCAAGCACCTCCTCGGCAATGTCACGCTCGAAATCTTCGCGGTCAACATCGGGAGCCGCCAATATGATGTTGGAAATGTTGCTCGAATCGGCGTTGGTCGAAGTCGCATCGACATATTCGACCGCCGGAATGACAAGTCGCGCGCCCATCGAATGCGAAACCAGGATGATCTCCTTAACCGCCGGATCGCGCGCCAGTCGAGTGAGGAACGTCCGGAAATTGCGTTCATCCCAATACATGTTGGTCTCATCGACCGCATATTTTGTCAGCGCCCCTTGCGACGGCCAGCTATATTGAATGATTGGCCCATCAAAGCCGGTAAGCTTTGCAATCTGGACAGTGGATTCAGTGTTGGACAGGTAACTTTCCCGGAAACCGTGAACATACAGCAACACGCGGCCGTTCTTGGCCTGTGCCGCATTGTTCAACGCCTGCCACCACGCAGCTCGTTCCTGAAATTGGGTTGGTACGCTGCGCTCGGGCTTGCCCTTCGCATTTGATATCTCAACCGGCGCACCAAATCGAGCGAAGCGAACGCCTGTGCCGCGGTGCTGGAGCAGCTTGACTGGTTCGCTGCGGCAATCGGGCAAACGCGAGGTGACAAGGAAAAACGGGTTGTCGCTAGCGGGTGAGCCACTCACATTCGCGCACGCTGGACCGGCGGCATAATCGGCATGCGGTATGTCGCCATAACCAACGCCTGCGCATCCCGATAGGGCAACAAGCGCGGTCAGCACGGCCAGAAGGCGGGAGCGGATCATGAATTCCGGCTCGGCAAATGCTCGCTTTTCACCCAACGCACGGTGCCGCTGGATGCGCGCATGACGACGGTTTCGGTGGTTACCCGGCCATCGCGAAGCGTCTTGACGCCGTCCAGCAACGATCCGTCGGTCACGCCCGTTGCGGCGAATATACAGTCGCCCTTGGCGAGTTCTTCGAGGTCGTAGATCTTGTCGAGATCCTCGATCCCCCATTTGCGTGCGCGCGAACGCTCGTCATCGTTGCGGAACAACAGACGTCCCTTGAACTGGCCACCGACGCAGCGCAACGCCGCCGCCGCCAGCACGCCTTCAGGCGCGCCTCCGCTGCCCATATAGATGTCGACGGTGGTGTCGGGGTTAGTGGTCGCGATCACGCCAGCGACATCACCGTCAGGGATCAGCATGACGCCGCAACCAAGCGAGCGAAGTTCCGCGATCAGTTTTTCATGGCGCGGACGGTCGAGCACGCAGACAATCAGCTCGTTCGGTGAAACGCCTTTTTCCCTGGCGACCGCTTCGACATTCTCGGTCACCGTTTTGTCGAGATTGACAATGTTTGGCGAATAGCCCGGGCCAACCGCTATCTTGTCCATGTAAACATCGGGCGCGTTGAGCAGATTGCCTTCTTCGGCCACGGCAAGGACGGCGAGCGCGTTCGGCCCGGCCTTCGCTGTAATCGTCGTGCCCTCAAGCGGATCAAGCGCGATGTCAATTTTTGGACCTTTGCCGATGGCCGAACCGACCTTTTCGCCGATAAATAGCATCGGCGCTTCGTCGCGCTCGCCTTCGCCAATGACCACGGTGCCGTCCATGTACAAATCGTTCAGCGCCGCGCGCATCGCTTCGACGGCGGCATGGTCGGCGGCCTTCTCGTCGCCGCGCCCGATCAGCTTGGACGCCGCGACTGCCGCCGCTTCGGTCACCCGGACCATCTCGAGGACCAAGACCCGGTCGAGAACCTGGCTTGCGCTCACCATAAGATCGCTCATCCTCCGATTGAAGTCGCGGGCGGCGATACGAGACGCCCCCGCCAAAGTCGAGCGCGGCCGTTCCCCGTCATTGCGAGGAGCGCAGCGACGAAGCAATCCAGCTCCGCGACGGGGCCCGCACTGGATTCC
>JANPAM010000237.1:0-4374 GCA_031429915.1 Sphingomonadales bacterium
CGTGAACTTTGTGAACTTAGAACCGATGCGTAATGCCAAATCTATTTGAAAATCCACTCCATCTCGGTCTTGGTGCGACTGCAATTTCCCAGCCGTCATTTACCAGTGTGGATTGGTATGTACGCTATGGCGAACGCCACAACGATGATGGCGCAGAGGGGCAGCTGGTGTCGATGCATCGCTTCACGACAGACTGGGACGCTTGGGAAATGCACCCGGCGGGCGACGAGGTTGTGCTGTGCCTGTCGGGGCAAATGACGCTGCATCAGGAACATGCCGATGGCACAACGGCAAGCATCACGATCGGCGAAGACGAATATGCGATCAATCCGCCCGGTTGCTGGCACACCGCCGACGTCGAAGGAGCAGCGACGGCGCTCTTTATTACTGCGGGCATAGGGACCGAACATCGCTCACGATAGACGGTCAGTTCGCCTGCGAGGCATGCCTAGTTTTGCTGAAACCAGCAGGCATGTGATACAGCGAATTGGCGGAGACGGAGGGATTCGAACCCTCGGTACCGGATTTACCAGTACGACGGTTTAGCAAACCGTTGGTTTCAGCCACTCACCCACGTCTCCTGCGCGTCTGGCATCGGCGGCCTATAGCGGCGCATTTCAAGGCCTGCAACGGTTATTGCTAGCCGATGCCGCAGGAAGCCACCATCTACGGATTGGATTCGTCCTGACGCAAATAAGACTCGGGTCGCCGCCCGTTCATTGTGCGCTCATCGGCGCTAACCATAAGAATGCGCTTGAATTGGGAGGAATCGGCGAATGCAACCGCAGGGTAAGAAGTCTGCAATCAGTATTTTATGGACATGGTTGGCATATTGTCTGACCGCCATGATGTTGGTCGCCGTTCCCGCCAGCGCTCAAATCACGATGGTAGATCCAAATGATGCGATTGACGCCGACCTTGGGAAGCCGCCTGCCGGTGCTACTCCGCCCGAAAGCGATGTCGTCGTTCTGGACAGCGTACCGACCGATGGTGTAGCCGATCCGGTGAGCAACGCACCCGTTACGCAGACCCCCGATCAAGCCACCTATCAGGAAGACGATTTGATCGGTGCCGCCGAGGGCGTGTTCGGCAAAGGGGCCGCGGGTATCGGCAAATTGATCGAGGACATATTGAAGAAGCAGGGCCGACCCAATGGCTATATTGTGGGCCGCGAAGGCGGTGGCGCTTTCATTGTCGGTCTGCGCTACGGCTCGGGAACGCTGAACCATAAAGTCGAAGGGCAGAAACCCGTGTATTGGGCTGGCCCGTCGATTGGGTTCGATGCAGGAGCCAACGCCGGTAGCACATTTGTGTTGGTCTATAATCTTTACGACAGCGAGGATCTGTATCGCCGTTATCCGGCCGGCGAGGGCGCCGCATATTTGCTCGGCGGATTCAACGCCAGCTATTTACGGCGCGACGATGTCGTGCTCATCCCCATCCGAGTCGGCGGCGGGCTTCGGCTGGGAGCCAATGTCGGCTACATGAAGTTTTCCAAAAAGCAACGCTGGTCGCCCTTCTAACTGCCGACGCGCAGGTCTTCCATCCGCTTGAGGTAACGGGCGAGAACATCGATTTCGAGATTGATTTCGCGGCCCTCCGCCAGTTCGCCAAGCGTGGTCATTTCAGCGGTATGCGGGATGATGTTCAGAGTGAAGTGCGCTGTGCCATCGGATTGATCGGTAACGCTGTTTACGGTCAGTGAAACCCCGTCGACCGTTATCGACCCCTTGGACGCAACATATGGTGCGAGTAGCGCCGGTGCCGCAATAGTGACTTTCCAACTGCCGCCGACATTCTCGCCAGCAACAATCCGACCTACCCCGTCAACATGGCCGGTGACGATATGTCCGCCAAGTTCATCGCCAACCTTAAGCGCGCGTTCGAGGTTGAGCCGGGTGCCAGGCCGCCACATGCCCGACGCTGTGCAGGCAACGCTTTCGCCTGAAACATCGACCGCGAACCAGCCAACCGCCTTGTCCACTACGGTCAGGCACACGCCCGAACACGCAATAGACGCGCCGATGGCAACGCCTGCCATGTCGTAGTTGCATTCGATGATCAGCCGCAAATCGCCAAGCTGCTTGGATTGTTTAATGGTGCCGATGTCAGTTATGATTCCGGTAAACATGCTTGCCCTTACTCAAGTTCGGATTTTTCGTATACATCCAACCGGTCGCTGCCAAGCTGCCGCGTGTCGGCCAGCCGCAACCGCCCATGCGCGTCGTTGAGGCAGGCTAGCCCGATATCTCCAATGCAAGGCTTGCCACTGCCGATTAATATCGGAGCACGGTACAGCATCAGCCGGTCGACCAGATTGGCCTTCAAGAATGATGCCGCTGTAATTGCGCCGCCTTCGACCAGCAAATAGTTGCAATCGAGCAGACCGATTTCCGCGGGCGTGGCTATCCGCTCCCAGCCATCAGGAGCCTCGCCGCTGCCAAGCATGACTCGGCGGGGGCTTCTGTCAGTTAGACCGCGAAGGCGGACATCCAGCTTGGGCGCATCGGCGCAGACGGTGCCAGCGCCAACCAGTATGGCGTCGCTCCGCGCGCGCTCGACATGCGCGTGCGCTCGAGCTGCATCACCACTGATCCAGCGGCTACTGCCGTCGGCCATCGCTATTGCGCCGTCGAGCGAGGTGGCGAGCTTTAGCGTCACAAATGGCCTTTTGCGCTCGATCCGCGAGATAAACCCCTCAAGCGCGGTGCGCGCTTCTGACGCCGTTATGTCAGAAGTCACTACGATACCCGCAGCGCGCAGCTTTGCCATTCCCTGCCCGTTCGTGCGTGGGTCAGGGTCTTCAAGAGCCACAACGACCTGCTTGGGTTTGGCCGCAATCAGCAAATCCGAACAAGCCGAGCCGCGATCCGACACATGCGCGCACGGTTCTAAAGTTACGTAAACGGTAGCCCCGCGCGCCGCCTCTCCCGCTTGCTCGAGCGCCATAGCCTCGGCATGCGGACGACCGCCGGGCTGGGTCCAACCTCGACCGACAACTTTGCCGTCATTAATTACGATACAACCCACCGACGGATTGTTGCCCGTCCGGCCGACTCCTCGTTCCCCCAGCGCCAGCGCGGCTGCCATGAAGCGCTCATGGTCTCGCGTCGTTATTTCGCTGCTCCTGAACGCGCAGCCGCTTCTTTAGCTGCTTCGGCTTTCGCCTCGCGCTCAATACGCTCGACGTCCATCCCGACAGCGCGGCCGAAGGCCTTATAAGCCTCCTTCTCGCGCTGGATCATTTTGTCTTTCATCTTTTGCCGCTCGGCAATGGCGGCTTTTGATTCTTCGATAGTCCGCGTGGCGGGCCAGCTTTCGAAATAGGTCACCGTCGGTGGAGGCGGCTTAGACTTTTCCATACCGTCGAGATAAAAAGTATAGATTATAATGGCGGTCGGCACGCAAGCTGCCAACAGTAACGGCAAGCTGTGGCGCTCAGACATACGCAGAAAGCTGATCAGGTCAGACCCGGCATTGCGGAAAGATACATCACGGAAAAACGACATGATGCATTAATAAGCGGCACGCGGCCCAATTTCCAGTGAAGGATTTTCAAGCCGCGTTAGGCAGACCTTAATTGATGTCCAAATGTAGGCCAGATGCTTACATTACCTTTCGCCGGCCATTTTGTTTCAAGCAGTCCGAAACGTATTGGTAATCGGATATCGCCGGTCACGTCCGAAATTGCGGGTACCGAGTTTAACCCCGGGGGGGGCTTGCCGACGTTTATATTCTGCGATGTATAACAGCCGTTCGATCCGCGTCACTTCGGCGCGATCAAAACCGCGCGCGACGACCTCGTCGACCGACAGTTCCTCCTCGACCAGCGCGTGGAGCATCTTGTCGAGCACCGGATAATCGGGCAGCGAATCGCTATCTTTCTGGTCGGGGCGGAGTTCGGCACTGGGCGGCTTCGATATGATCTGCTGAGGAATGACCGGCCCGTCCTTGCCAAGTCCAATGCGGGGCTTGTGCCCGTTGCGCCATTCCGAAATGGCAAACACCGTCATTTTATATGCGTCTTTCAGCGGGTTATAGCCACCCGCCATATCGCCGTAAATCGTTGCATAACCAACGCTCATCTCGCTCTTGTTGCCGGTGGTTAGCAGCATATGTCCGAATTTGTTGCTGAGCGCCATCAGCGTCATGCCCCTGATCCGCGATTGGACATTCTCCTCGGTGATATCGACTTCGCGGTCGGCAAAGCTGCCCGACAGCATGACGTCAAACGCCTCGACCGCTGGCGAGATCGGGATCGTATCGAGTTTACAACCGATCATTGCCGCACATTCCGCCGCGTCATCAAGACTCGACTGACTGGTATAGCGGCTGGGCAGCATTACGCACCACACGCGATCAGGCCCGAGTGCA
>JANPAM010000238.1:0-3164 GCA_031429915.1 Sphingomonadales bacterium
ACGAGCTGATGGAGACGCTGAAAAAGCGGCTTGAAGAACAGGAAAAGCGCCATCAAGGCGGCAACAAATGGATTGGCACAGGTGGCACCTCGCCTTACGGTAACGGCGGATATAACCCCGAAGGTGTTCGGATCGGCGGCGAATCGAGACATAAGCGCGCAGTGAAGGTCTGGGAAAAGCGCGAGTTCCAGAATTTGGACCAAACGCGCGAATTGGGTACGCGCAATATCAAGATCGCGATGCGCCGACTGCGGAAATTTGCGCGCGAGGGGGCCGCCGAGGAACTTGATATCGACGCGACCATCGACGGCACCGCGCGGCAGGGCTGGCTCGATATCCAGATGCGGCCTGAACGCCGCAATGCCATCAAACTGTTACTGTTGCTCGATGTAGGCGGATCGATGGACCCGTTCATCAAACTGTGCGAAGAGTTATTCAGTGCGGCGACTAGTGAATTCAAAAACCTTGAATTTTTCTATTTTCATAATTGTCCGTATGAAGGCGTTTGGAAAGACAACAAGCGGCGGTTTAGCGAGCGAACGCCGATGTGGGACCTGCTCCACAAATTTCCGCACGACTACAAAGTCGTGATGGTCGGCGATGCGTCGATGAGTCCGTATGAAATCACGCATCCGGGCGGCTCGGTTGAGCATTTCAACGAGGAATCGGGTGCGGTGTGGATGCACCGGATTACGAACACCTATCCGGCGACAGTATGGCTAAACCCAGTGCCCGAAAAGCAGTGGGGCTATTCACAATCGACCAAGATCATCAAGGAATTGATGACCGACCGGATGTATCCGTTGACGATTGAAGGTCTCGATGATGCAATGCGTGAATTGGTTCGGAAGCACGGGCATTGAGTCTTGCAAAATAGGATAATTCCTACTATGGAGTAGGTGAAATCATGAAACGCCCAGTGGCTGTAGGGGTATGCAATCAGCTAAGAAGAATGTGAAGCGCTGGCCAACGTGCCGTGACTTTCGCGACCTTTCCCGATCTGATGATATAAGAAATTTGTAAAAAAGGCACAAAGGCGCGAAGATGTCGCGCACGGCGCGCTGGCTCGGTCAATTGAATTGCCTCATTATTTAAGAGGAGACTGGCTTCGCCGGGAGGAAGCAACTCTTTGCGCCTTTGTGCCTTTGAGCCTTTTTTACATAACTGCTCTCGTCGCTACATTAAAGCCAGAAAAGATGGGTTGCCCTGACTCATGCTTTTGCGTGTCACCCAAACGGGAAATCGGTGTCATCTTCTGTCACCCTCGCAGAAAGTTGATTGTCGTAATTTGTGCATTTCACTATCAACTTGCGCAGAATTCTGCGGGTTTTGACCGCCTGACAATTTATCAATAAAGCAAGTAGGGTACGCGTGTTTTGATCCAGTCAGCCTCGTCCGGCGACGTAATCGAATCGAGACCATCGGGGCTCGATTCTGGGTCATCCACCCACTCACGAAGCCCCGGCCCGCCGTTGATCACGTCGATAGCAAGCTTGCCGAATTCATACTCATAGGGAAAATCGCGCCAGAGCTCATAATCAGGATAAAGCCGACGAATGGCCTTGAAGGCCAGCGCCTGAACCCGCCAAGGCTTGAACGCCTGATGGCCGTAGCCAGCACCTTCGGCATGGATATGGACGCCGTGGCACAACTCGTGGACGTGCTTGTGGAAGGTCGGTTCGAACCAGATTTCGCGGAGCGCACATCCGCTCAGCCAATGGGGTGCGAATTTGCGCATTTCGTCGATCACCCCGCGCGCATCAATGTCTGGCGCGCCGAATATCTCCAGCGGATGAGTGGTGCCCCTGCCCTCCGACAATGTCGCGCCTTCCAGCATCACCGTTCCGGCATAAGCACGCGCCATGTTGATATTGGGGGCATTGGGGCTTGGATTGATCCAGATACGCTCGTCAGGCCAGCCAAATCCAGATGCAGCGTCAGGTTCATATCCTTCCATAGCGATCACCCGGTAATCGACGTCGATTTTATAGTGGTCGATAAACCAGTGGCCGAGTTCGCCTAGCGTCATCCCGTGGCGCATCGGCATCGGACCAGCGCCGACAAAGCTTTCCCATCCGGGGAGCAAGGTCAGCCCTTCAACAGGGCGCCCTGCGGGATTGGGGCGGTCGAGCACCCACACCGACTTGCCATGCTCTGCGGCGGCCTCCAGCATGTAAAGCAGTGTCGTGATAAAGGTATAAATCCGGCAGCCGAGATCCTGCATGTCGATCAGGACAACATCGAATGTCCCCATCGACTGCCCGGTCGGGCGGCGGACTTCTCCGTAAAGGCTGAAAATCGGGATGCCGTGGACAGGATCGGTGAAGTCGGGCGACTCCATCATATTGTCCTGCTTATCGCCGCGAAGGCCGTGCTGTGGGCCGAAAGCGGCAGTGACGTTGACATCATCCAACGCCGCCAGCGCATCCAGCGAATGAGTCAGGTCAGCGGTTACCGAGGCGGGATGGGCGAGCAATGCAACGCGCTTTCCCTTAAGTGGAGCGCGCAGTTCCGGCTCGGTGAGCAGGCGATCAATTCCGAATTTCATGCCGCGCTTGGTGCCTCCAGATGAAGCGCAAAGCAATCCTTATGATGAAAATCGGGCTTCCCCGGCGGATGTGCCAGCGCCCAGTACGATGTGGTCTCGCTAGTCTCAGCAACGACCGCCGATAGGCCAAGCACTAGCGGTCCATCGCGCCACTCAGCGGGTAGTTCGAGTTCGGCCTCGAGTGCATAATGGCTCTCGCTTGCGTCACCGTAGAGCTTTGGGCGATAAGTTATTAGCTCGGCCATCCCCTCGCGGTATCGGTCAAATCGATAAGCCGCCCAACGATCCGAAGGCGAGAAATTGTATTCGAGGTAAGCGTCACCTTCCGCCCGCCTGATGAACAACTCAAAACAGGTGGTTTGCCACAATCCATCGGTCCGCTCGGGTTCAGCAGTGTCAGGCAGATCGAGCGAAACCAGTTCGCATTCGAGATAGTAGCGGATCCAGAGCGTGCCATTTTCCCGGCGTTCCAGTTCGACCTCGATGCTGTCAGCCAAAAACGGCGGCGTCGACGGATGGCAGGTCAGCATAATCTGCCGTACTGAAATATTGGCCAATCCCCGAACTCCATGCTAGGCGCGACCGCGTTATGACCGCTTACCAATCCGACCTCCTC
>JANPAM010000239.1:0-5165 GCA_031429915.1 Sphingomonadales bacterium
CCGTCGCCCTCAACATCAATCAGGGTAGACCATAATTTCGCACCGCTTGCCGCATCGAATGCCGAGACTCGCGCGTCAGTATCAATGACATAAAGTCGGCCGCCGCTGATCACAGGCGAAGCCGCCAATCGCGCGCGCGGCGTTGCGCCAGCGATATTGGCGGTCCACGCACTGGTTAAGCTCTGGCGAAGAGTTACGTGGCCGGGCGACTTCGCAGCATTGCCGCCGGGTTGCGGCCAATCAGCATTGGTCGCTTGTTCTGGCAGGATTACCCATACACCGGCCAGCGCAGGGTCGGCTTCGGTATCACGCTCGGTCCCAAGAATATCGACTCGGTTGCCGATGGTCGGCGTGTTGTTTTTCTTGCCCGCATCGCCGCGTACGCCGTCGATCACCGCGCACCCGCCAAGCGTGGTCGAAGCAGCCAATGCCAATAAAATTTTAGAAGCTGTATTCACGAATTACTCTCCTGCGGCGGCGGTCGCCGCCTTTGTTGCCGCATTGCGCTTTTCATCAACCTGAACGGCATCGACACCGAGCGCCCCAGCCATTTGTTGCGCTCTACTGCGCAAAGATTGTGGCACGCCATCCTGCTTTGCAATCTGGGCGAAAATAGGACCGGCGAGATTATCCTTGCCCAGTTTCATATAAGCCAAAGCAGTCAACTCGCCTGCGCTACCGAACCACGCGTTACCGGGCGTCGCCAACGGCTTTAGCCGGTCGATGACGGCTTGCGCGCCAATCGAATCGAACTCGGCGCTTGTCTGGCGGACCAACGCAAGATTGCGGAACGTTTCCGGCAGGCTCTCGTCCTTGGCGACCTTCGCATAAATCGCGATTGCCTTTTGGGTTTCGCCATCTTCGCCAAGCAGGTTGGCTTCAACGATTTGCGCCATCGCGCGGTACCCGGGCTGGTCGGCATTGGCGAGTGTTGCAAGCTTTGCCCGCCCACCTTTTTCGTCACCGGCGCGCAACTTGTCCATCGCGTCGATGAACATTTCGCTTTGCCTGTCGGCGGCGGCCTGCACGCGGTTCTGGTAAATGATCCAGCCGCCAAATGCCAAAAGCCCGGCAACGAGCAACACCACCAGCCAGCGGCCAAACCGTTTCCAGAACGAAGTCAGATCACTAGCGCGGACCGCGTCGTCCACTTCGCGCAGGAAAGCTTCATCGCTACCAGCGCGCTTGTCAGTCGGTGTTAAAGCCAAAAGGGCCTCCGGATTGGGGTAGGGTATTGAATGCTGTCGCCGTCCTTAGCGATACTAAGCCCGATAGGCCAGCCCCGCTTTATTCAGGTTGATAGAGCTGGTCTGCACTCGGGAAGCTTCGATCGCGGACCTGTTCTGCATACTGCCGCACCGATTCTTCAACCATGCCTTGCATCGCGCCGAAGCGTTTGACGAATTTTGGCGTCCGTTCGAACAGCCCAAGCATATCTTCGGTGACCAACACCTGCCCGTCGCATTGCGCCGATGCACCGATACCGATGGTCGGGCAGGCGACCTTTTTGGTAATTTCGATGGCGATGGGTTCGAGCACCCCTTCGATGACCATAGAAAAAGCACCCGCTTCGGACATCGCGACGGCATCTTCGACTATCGATTTGGCCTCCGCCGCGCTTTTGCCGCGCACGCCGTAGCCGCCAAGAATGTTGACCGCCTGCGGAGTGAGGCCGACATGCGCCATAACCGGAATGCCGCGCGAGGTCAGGAATTCAACGGTCGGGGCGAGCACCCTGCCACCCTCCATCTTCACCGCCGCCGCACCGGTTTCCTTGAGCAGCCGCGCTGCGTTGGTAAATGCCAACTCGGGCGTTGCTTCATAACTGCCGAATGGCATGTCGACGACAACAGCGGCATGATAACTGCCGCGCACCACTGCTGCGCCATGTGCTGCCATCATCTCCATCGTCACCGCAACGGTGTGCGGCAGGCCGTAAATCACTTGCCCAAGCGAATCGCCGACGAGCAACATGTCGCAATGCGGATCGAGCAACTGCGCCATGCGGACGGTATAAGCGGTCAGCATCACCAGCGGCTCGCCACCCTTACGCTGGCGGATGCGCGGCACAGTCAGCCGCTTCATCGGCGAAGGCGTAGGGTTGGCACGGCTGGTGGATTTATCAAAGGTGAGCGTTTGCGGGCGTGTGGACATGAGTTTGGCCTTACCAGAAAATACGGACTGGGTACTTATGAATAGCTTCATCGGAAGCGATGAATTCCAGATCGTGATAAATTGCCTGCGCGATCAGCATCCGGTCGAACGGGTCGCGGTGGATCAAGGGCAGGCTTTCGACATAATGATGAATTTCAAAATCGAGATCGAGCGGCTGATGCGGAATTTTCGAGATGATATCCGAAAAGGCTAAGGTAAATTCGTGCGGCCGCAATTTTCGCTTTTGTTCGTATTCCCAACCCGAAACGACCGAGATGAAATTTGGCTCGCTCCCGGATAACAGCAAATCCAGAACCTTCGCTGGCAGCTTTGGATCACCATAGCCAAGCCATATGATTATGTTCGTATCCAACAGAAACGCCAACGTCAGAAACCTTGGCTGAAGTTATCAATTTCCTCGTTGGTATATTCGGGTTCGAGGATCAAGGTTGCCGCATTTGGTCCCAGTTTTCCTTTTAAACTACCAATGTACGCCTTCATCTTTGCAGCGCGTTCAGCAATTTCTTTAGCCTTGGCATCAGCGAGCGCATCATCGAGCGCGGTGATGCGCGCAACCGGTTTGCCTGCTTTTGAAAGAATAACTTCCTCACCGCGCAGCGAAGCCGCTACAAGTTCGGACAGGCGGTTTTTAGCTTCACCGATATTGACGTGAATTCCCATGACTTGGCTAATTAGCTTAGCCAAGCGGATTTGACAAGTAAAGACGGCAAGCTAAACCGGGTGAATGGGAGGTTTGCCAACTCAAAGTGCCAAACCGGCGCTTGGCCTGATCGCGTTCATCGTCTTTATCGACATGGCGGGGATCGGCCTTATCGTGCCCGTCATGCCGCGGCTTGTCATGAGATTGAGCGGTGAGGGCGTTGACCGCGCTGCCGAGATCGGCGGCTGGCTGCTCTTTGCCTATGCAGTAATGCAGTTTGTATTTTCACCGGTTATCGGTGGTCTGTCCGACCGGTTCGGGAGACGACCAGTTTTGCTGATCACACTCGCAGCACTCGGTATCGATTATGCGCTAATGAGTTGGGCACCTACACTTGCCTGGTTGTTCGCCGGCCGGATGATCTCAGGGATAATGGGCGCAACCTGGGCGGCGGCAAATAGTTGTGTCGCCGACACAATCGAGCCTGACAAGCGAGGCGCTGTCTACGGGTTGCTGGGCGGAGCTGGTGCCGCCGGGTTTGTGTTGGGGCCAGCACTTGGCCGAGCGTTCGGATTGCTGGGCGACCGGGTGCCGTTCATCGTCGCGAGCGTATTGTGCCTGGCCGGTGCAGCCTATGGCTATTACGCTTTGGCCGAAACACTGCCACCTGAAAAACGGCGCGCGTTCAGTCTGGCCCGCGCCAATCCGTTCGGCACATTGATGCAGATGGCGAAAACGCCGTTGGTGCTCGGTTGCCTTATCACCATTTTCTTCATGCAGTTCGCCGCGCAGTCGAACTTCGCGGTGTGGAGCTATTACGGTGTGCTGCAGTTCGGATGGGGACCGCTGACGATTGGCGCAACCGTTGCTCTGTTCGGTATATTGCTCGCGATTATTCAGGGGTTGTTGGTCGGCAAGGTCATCGCGCGGTTTGGCGCAGTCCGCACCGCTGTTTACAGCCTGATTTTTGCCATCCCGAGCTACCTCATTATAGGTTTCGCCGGTTCCACCGAAATCATGATTCACGGGCTGGTGGTCGGCTCGATTACCGGCCTTACATTTCCGGCGATGCAAAGCCTGATGACACCGAAAATAGCCGAGAACTCGCAAGGCGAACTGCAGGGCGCGATTGCCAGCATGGTTAGCCTGACCGCTATTATCGGCCCGCCCGCGATGACCGGTGTGTTCGGTGCTTATTCCGATAATGTCGGCCAGTTTTTCCCCGGAGCGCCGTATATGTTGGCGGCTGCGCTGATGGTGGTTGCGGTATGGACGCTTTGGCTAACGCTCAGGCGATACGCGGATTAACGCTTGGTCGCCGCCACCGCTTGCGCCGGATTGTCGCTGAAAATGCCGTCAACGCCAGCGGCCAGAAAACTTCGGATTTCGCTTTCGAGATCGCCATTGGCTAAAGGGTTAATCCCTGACTTTGCACCGAGCGGCAGAAAATAGTTTTCGCGGCGGAAGGTCCAGGGGTGGACCGCAAGGCCAAGCTTGTGGGCGTCTGCCACCAATGTGGTTGGCTCGCCGAGATTGCCAAGCAGATTGCGCGGAATGACAAGCGCTTTGTTCGGCCCGATGCCATCGGCATAGGCGGCAATGGCTTTCAGGCCGTCAGGCGTTGCCATCGCGGGATAGGTAAGATCGGCGCGGTCGGCAGGGCTTCCCTTTTCGTCCATCAACTGGACCAACCGCAATTTGGTTTTGGGCCGAAGCGCTCGCAGATTTTCCACTTCGAACGACTGGATAAAAATTGGCGCTGTCTTTTCGGTGTGTCCATATTTTGCAAGCTGCGCGAGCAACGGCGCTTCGTGCGGCAGACCTATGGAGGCGAAATAGCTTGGGTGCTTGGTTTCGGGATAGACACCGATGGTGCGTCCGGTTTTCGCACTCGCCGCTTTGGCGAGTTCCAATACTTCATCGAATGTTGGAACTTCAAATTGCCCATCATACGCCATGTTTGCCTTGCGTAACTGCGGCAGGCGTTCTTTGGCGCGCAGCGTCTTTAACTCGGCCAGCGTGAAATCTTCGGTAAACCAGCCGGTCATTTTCTGGCCGTCGATGGTCTTGCTCGTCTTGCGATCGGCAAATTCGGGCTTTGCCGAAACATCGGTCGTTTCTGAAATCTCATTCTCGTGGCGCGCAACAAGTATGCCATCCTTGGTCAGCACGAGATCGGGTTCGATATAGTCAGCGCCCTGCTCGATGGCGAGAGTGTAGGCCGCGATCGTATGCTCGGGCCGCTCCCCGCTTGCACCGCGGTGCGCGATGACGATGGCTTTGCCGTCAAGAGGTTGTTCCATGGCTTGGCTTTCCGAAGCAGAGCAGGAGGGAAGCAGTGCGGCGATCA
>JANPAM010000240.1:0-2846 GCA_031429915.1 Sphingomonadales bacterium
GGCATAACGGAAGACGGGACATGGTCGCCGATCTGAAGCCAGCCGCCTTTACCGCCGCCGCCTGCCCCTTATTGGTGGTCAAGGTCGGCTCTTCCTTATTGGTCGAGCCCGACGGCGGAGTTAGGCGCGAATGGCTGGAAACCCTGGTCGCCGACATCAGCAAGCGGCATCAGGCGGGGCAGCGCATAGTCATCGTGACTTCGGGCGCGATTGCGCTTGGTGCGCGGCGGATGGGTTTCGACAAGGGCGGCAGGGCAAGCCTTGCTGACGCTCAGGCAGCGGCGTCTGTCGGGCAGATTATACTTTCAGGACTATGGGCAGAATTGCTGGGCGCACAAGGACTGGCGGCGGCGCAAATGCTGGTGACGCTTGATGATCTCGAAGACCGGAGGCGCTATTTGAACATCGCAGCGACTTTGGATCGTTTGCTCGGTGCCGGGGCAGTACCGGTAATCAACGAAAACGACAGTGTTGCGACCGAAGAAATCCGCTTTGGCGATAATGACCGGCTGGCCGCGCGGGTCGCTCAGGCGGCAGGCGCCGCAGGTGTTATACTGCTGTCGGATGTTGACGGCCTTTATGACCGCCCGCCATTTCAGCCTGGCGCAGTACTGGTGCCTGTGGTTGTCAAGATCGACGGGCGCATCCGCATCATGGTTGCCGAAGGTTCGTCGTCCGGCATGGGTTCGGGCGGTATGGCATCGAAGATCGATGCCGCCGATATTGCGACTCGTGCAGGCATCGGGCTGACTATTTGCTCCGGGTTGCGCGACCATCCTTTGGCAGCGCTTGAAACGGGCGCGCAGTCAACTTTCTTCGCCCCGCGCGAAGGCGGCTCAGCTCGCAAAAGCTGGCTTGGCGGAAGGTTGACCGTGAAGGGCCGCATCCGCATCGATGACGGCGCGATCAACGCATTGAAGGCAGGCAGCAGCTTGCTTCCGGCCGGAGCGTTGAGCGTTGAAGGCGAATTCAAACGCGGTGATGTCATCGACATAAGCGCCGATGACGGTGTTGCGATTGCACGCGGGCTGTCCGAATATGCCGCTGTCGATGCCGCCCGGATTTGCGGCCACCGGAGCGGCGATCTTGAGGCAATTCTCGGCACCGTTCCCCGATCCGTCCTGGTCCACCGCGATCAACTGGTGCTGCTTTGAAGACAGTAGCGCTGACCGGCGCGACTGGTTTTGTCGGGCGAGTGACGCTTGACCGATTGCTTGAGGCTGGGTGGACGGTGCGGGCACTAACCCGGCGCGACCAACCTCAACGCACTGGCGTGACGTGGGTGCGCGGCAGTTTGGATGATACTGCCAGCCTTGCAAGTCTATGCGAAGGTGCCGACGCGGTGCTGCATATTGCAGGCGTCGTGAACGCCCCCGATGCGGCGGGTTTTGAAGCGGGCAATGTCACCGGCACCGCCAAGATGCTGGCTACGGCAAAAGGGGCGGGCATCAAACGCTTCGTCCATGTCTCATCGCTGTCCGCTCGCGAGCCGCAGCTTTCGGTGTACGGTTCGAGCAAGTTACGCGGCGAAAAGCTGGTTGGCACGTCGATGCTTGACTGGACGATCATTCGCCCTCCCGGAGTCTACGGACCCGGCGATACCGAAATGTTCGACATGTTCCGGATGGCGGCGAAGGGATTTGTGCTGTTACCGCCAAAGGGCCGCGTGTCGCTCATCCATGTGGATGATCTGGCTCGGTTGCTGGTTGCAACGCTACCAGCCCATGATGACGCCACCGCGCGCATTTTTGAGGCCGATGACGGGGTGGCCGGTGGCTGGAGCCATGACGGTTTCGCCCGCGCAATCGGCTGGGCAGTGGGGCGGCGAGTGCTGACCATCCACGCGCCAAGTTTCCTGCTTCGGTTGGCGGCAAATGGTGACCGGCTGTTTCGCGGGAGCAAGGCGAAGCTTACACCGGACCGCGCCAGCTACCTGAGCCATCCTGATTGGACAATCGACCGAACAGTCGCGCCGCCCGCTGCTTTATGGACGCCGCAAATTGAAACACGGCAAGGCCTGAAAGAAACTGCTCGCTGGTATCAGGCGCAAGGTTGGCTTTGATTTTGCCCTTTTGCCGCCTTATTCGCTTGCCATAGCGCCTCGAAATCGAAGGAAGAACCATGACCGAACGCAGCGAAATGTTTGATGGCCTGAAAGGCCTGATCGAGCCGTTTAACAAAAAGGGTGTGGCGGTTACCGACGCGACGACTTTTGCTGGCGATCTTGAATGGGACAGCCTGACCGTCATGGATTTCGTCGCTGAGGTTGAGGACGCGTTTGACATCGTGATTACGATGAACATGCAGGCCGAGATCGAGAATGTCGGCCAATTGGTCGATGCTGTGAACAAGCTGACAGACTGATGACTGACCTGTTTTCCAAATTCGATGCGCTCATCGCACAGCGCGAAGGCTTGCTAGCAACTGGCGTAATGGACCCGTTTTCGCTGGTGATGGAAAAGGTGCTGTCGCCAACCGTCGCTGTCGTCAATGGCAACGAAACGATCCTGCTCGGTACATACAATTATATGGGCATGACCTTTGACGACGATGTGATCGAAGCGGGCAAGAAAGCGCTCGAAGAGTATGGGGCTGGCACCACCGGCAGCCGCGTTCTCAACGGCACATTCTTCCACCACCGTGATGTCGAGAACGCGCTCAAAGAATTTTACGACATGGAACACGCGATGGTGTTCTCAACCGGCTATCAGGCCAATCTGGGGATCATCAGCACTATTGCTGGCAAGGGCGATTACATCATCCTCGATATCGACAGCCACGCGTCGATCTATGACGGCTGTAAAATGGGTGATGCCGAGATTGTCGCATTCCGCCACAATGATGTC
>JANPAM010000241.1:0-12309 GCA_031429915.1 Sphingomonadales bacterium
TCAAAAAGGCGGCGGCGTGCCCTGCCTGATCGCAGTGCATCAGGACAAAAGCGGCAACGCGCACGACATCGGTCTGGCTTATGCCAGCGGCGTTGGCGGCGGGCGTTCGGGCATCATCGAAACCAACTTCCGCGAGGAATGTGAAACCGATCTGTTCGGCGAGCAGGCCGTGCTTTGCGGCGGAATCACCCACCTCATTCAGGCCGGGTTCGAAACGCTGACCGAGGCTGGCTATGCGCCCGAAATGGCGTATTTCGAATGCCTCCACGAAACCAAGCTGATCGTCGATCTGCTTTATGAAGGCGGTATCGCCAACATGCGCTATTCGATCTCGAACACCGCTGAATATGGCGACATCACCACCGGCCCGCGGATCATCACTGACGAAACCAAGGCCGAAATGAAGCGGGTTCTCGCAGACATCCAGTCGGGGCGCTTTGTGAAAAACTTCGTCCTCGACAACCGCGCCGGACAGCCCGAGCTAAAGGCTGCACGCAAAGCCGCCGCCGCGCATCCGATCGAGGCAACGGGTGCTCAATTGCGCGCGATGATGCCGTGGATCGCCAAGAACAAGCTGGTCGATCAGGCGAAGAACTAAGCTTTCAAGAACTGTCCTTTTGGGTACAGTCCCTGATAGGACAGTCCCCGGACTTGCAGCTTGACTAATCAGGGGGAGGCATCGACATTGATGCTTCCCCTTTTGTCTGTCCGGAGCATTCTCCATGCGTAAGATTTTCCTCGCCCTTCCATTGCTGGTCGCGGTTCCATTACTTGCACAAAACGGCCCGCCTCAGATGCCCGGCACGATGGATGTGGCCCGCGTTACCGCCGGAACTTATAACGTCGATCCCGGCCATACTCTCGTCGGCTGGCGTGTTAGCCATTTCGGTTTCAACGATTATTTCGGCATTTTCGGTTCAGCTACCGGGACGCTGACACTCGACCCCAAAAAACCCAATGCGTCGAAGGTCGATATTACGATCCCCGTCGGCAAGGTGACCACGGCCAGTTCGGGTCTGACCGGTCACTTGCTTCGCGCGGGTAAGGAGGGCGGCAAGCCTGACTTTTTCGGTCCGGCACCAGCCGATGCCAAGTTCGTGTCGACCAGTGTGGTTGCCAAAGGCACTACGGCCAAAATTACCGGAAACCTGACTCTGAGCGGCGTCACCAAGCCAGTCGTACTTGATGCAAAATTTTAAGGTGCGGGTGCCAATCCCTTTAATAAAAAGGCAACCGTCGGTTTTCATGCGACTACGACAATCAAACGAAGCGACTTCGGCGTGATGTACGGAATTCCAGTCGTATCGGACAACGTCAAATTAGACATCAGCGTGGCATTCGAAAAAGCGAGCTGAAGCCTAACCCAGATATCGCGCGTCGAGACTTGCCTTCGCCGCGCGATATTCGGCCTCTAGCTGGTCGACAAACTCGGCGACGGTCTGCACTTCCTTGATCGCGCCGATGCCTTGACCCGAGCCCCAGATGTCCTTCCAAGCCTTAGCCTCGCTGTTGCCGCCGGAGCCGAAATTCATCGTCGAAATATCGCCTTCGGGCAGGTTGTTAGGGTCCATACCTGCTCGCTCGATCGACTGTCGCAGATAGTTGCCGCTGACGCCGGTGAAAAGCGACGAATAGACGATGTCCGAAGCCTTCGCCTCGACGATATTGTCCTTGTAGCCATCCACCGCATTTGCCTCTTTGGTCGCGATAAACGCGCTGCCGATATAGGCCAGATCAGCACCCATCGCCTGCGCCGATAAAACGGATGCCCCATGCGCAATCGATCCCGACAATGCCACCGGCCCGTCAAACCATTCACGAATTTCGCGCATTAACGCGAATGGCGAAGTCACGCCGGCATGTCCGCCAGCACCCGCTGCTACCGGGATAAGCCCATCGGCCCCCTTCTCGATTGCTTTGTGCGCAAACCGGTCGTTGATAACGTCATGCAGCACGATGCCACCCCATGAGTGCACGGCGTCGTTCAGTTCAACCTGCGCCCCAAGTGACGTTATGGTAATCGGCACCTGCCATTTGGCGCAGGTCGCGATATCTTCCTGCAGCCGGTTGTTTGATTTATGAACAATCTGGTTGACCGCATAAGGTGCCGACGGGCGGTCAGGATGCTCGCGGTTATGCGCGGCCAGTTCCTCGGTGATCTGGTGGAGCCACTCATCAAGTTGCGCCTGAGGCCGGGCATTGAGGGCGGGGAAGGAACCAACGACGCCCGCCTTGCATTGCGCGATGACCAGTTCGGGGCCGGAGACGATGAACAATGGTGAGCCGATCACCGGCAGGCGGAGCTTGTCGAAAATTGCCGGAAGGGTCATGCATCTCTCCAAATATTAATCGTTCGATTAAGGCGATAAAGCCCAGAAATCGGTTAAAGTCAAACGGGTATCAAGCGCCGTTCGCAGCGCTGAGAATTGCCCTTACGGAAGCCGTAGCCACGTCTCGACTAATGCCTACGCCAAACAATATTGGCCCATCGCCCACGCGACATTCGACATAGGCGGCGGCTCTGGCGTCGGTGCCGAGGCCGATGGCGTGTTCGCTGTAGTCGATGATGTCGAGCGGACCGCCGAGTGCCTCTTCCAGCGCGTTGGCCAGGCTTGAGATCAGGCCGTTGCCGCGACCGCTGACGCTTTGCTCCACTCCGTCGATTCGGATTTTTCCGGCGAATATCCGCTCGTCTTGCGCTTTCTGGCTCTGGCTTTCCTGAAAGTCGATCAGGCGGAAGCGGCCTTCGCCTTTCAGGTGATAGCGTTGTTCGAAGGCTTCCCAGATGTCGGCGCTGGTCAGTTCGCGGCCAGTGCTGTCGGATAGTTCCTGCACTGTGCTTGAGAAATTGGCCTGCATCCGTTTGGGCAATTTCAGGCCGTGGTCCTGTTCGATCACCCACGCGACGCCGCCCTTGCCGCTTTGCGAGTTGACTCGAATGACCGCCTCGTAGCTACGCCCGAGATCGGCTGGGTCGATAGGGAGATAGGGAACGCGCCATATTGCGTCGTTCTGCCGCTCGCCCGCGTCAAAGCCCTTCTTGATCGCATCCTGATGGCTTCCCGAAAACGCGGTGAATACCAGCTCGCCGGCATAAGGATGACGCGGGTGGACGGGGAGCTGGTTGCAATATTCCACCGTTTGGATGACCTCGTCGATGTTGCTGAAGTCGAGGCCGGGGTGAAGCCCCTGCGTGTACATATTCAGCGCCAGCGTGACGAGATCGACATTGCCGGTGCGCTCGCCATTACCGAACAGGCAGCCTTCGATGCGGTCGGCGCCCGCGAGCAGGCCAAGCTCTGCCGCTGCTATGCCAGAGCCCCGGTCGTTGTGCGGGTGGAGTGAAATGATAACGCTGTCGCGTGCGCTGATATGACGGCACATCCATTCGATCTGGTCGGCATAGACATTGGGCATCGATGCTTCGATTGTGGCTGGTAGGTTGAGGATCAGTGGCTTGGCTGGCGTGGGCTGCAAAACCTTCATCACCGCTTCGCACACCTCCAGACTGAATTCGAGTTCGGCGGTAGAGAAGGTTTCGGGCGAGTATTCAAAATGCCAGTCGGTTTCGGGGAAGCGCGCGGCCTGTTCGGCGAGGATCGTCGCGCCCTCGACCGCGATGGCCTTGACGCCAGCCTTGTCGAGCTTGAAAACGATGTCGCGCCACGCTGGCGACACAGCATTGTAAAGATGGACGATGGCGCGCGGTGCGCCGGCCATGCTTTCGAAGGTTTTCTCGATGAGGTCGCGACGGGATTGGGTGAGACTCTGGATCATCACGTCGTCGGGGATTCGTCCGCTATCAACGAGGCCACGGATGAATTCGAAATCGGTCGCGCCGCTGCTCGGGAAACCGACCTCGATTTCCTTGATGCCGACCTTTAGCAACAGGTCGAAAAAGCGGTTCTTCTTCTCTGAACCCATCGGGTCGATCAGCGCCTGATTGCCATCGCGCAGGTCGGTGGAGAGCCAGCGTGGGGGTTTGGATATAGTTCGCGTCGGCCATGTTCGGTCGGGCAAATCGACTTGCGGAAACGGCCGGTATTTTCGGGCTGGATCGGATAACATCATGTGCTTGCTCATTCTGACGCGAGAGGCGCTTTGCCTGTCGGTTGCTGTCGGTTCGGATGGTCCCTCAGGCGGGCATGTCCGGCGATGCCGAACGCGGTCACACGCCTAAGGGCGTGTAAGTCGTAGAATTAGCAAAGAGGCGATCTGGCGCGTCATTATGTTGCGGCGTTAGCTGGGAAAACTATGTTTGGTCCAGCAAAAATTGCAAACAAGCGGCAAGATTACTCTTCACGCGAGTAAATCGGCCATCGATAACTGGCGAAGATCGTCATCGAATGTCGCGAATTTCGCCAGCTCTTCCCGTGGATCATATCGGTTCAGCCACATGTCCGTATCAGTGCGCGACAATGCGCGGTGCAAACTCACCTGCAGATGATTCAGCCTGATCTTCAGCGAAACCGAACCTTCATGCGACGTAATTGCGAGGTTGCGGTATAGAAACGCAGTCTGATCGCCGACGAATTCATTGTAATGTGGATGCGGCCCACGGTGCAAAGGCAACCCGGTCCGCAGTGCGATTTCTTCTGAGGCGGGCAACCAAAGACCATTTGTGGCAAAATGGTGAGGGTCAAAACCCACATTTTTTAATGGTGAAATAAGAGGAGCGATTATGGTCCGGCTAACAACTTCCACCGGTATAAGGTGATGTCGCTGATAGCCCTGACGAACATTATTCTTAACGTTAAACGCAAATTCGCCCATGCCTGTCCCCTCCAGACCACGATAGGCAGCAATTCAACAACGCTAAGAGCTTATTGCACCGAAATGGATGCAGTTTGCATATTCAACGTACGCACCGCGCTTTGAGGAGTCAGGATAATATACTCATCACTCTCAAGCCCGACTAACTCATGCTCACTCGTCATTGAACCGCCAACTGCAAGATCATGGGCAACACGGAGTATCCGTCGCATCAATTCGCAATCGGACAGATGAGACGGAGAAACCACCAGTTCCTGACCCGCCAACCAGTTTAGCCCAGTTGAATGGATGAAACCGTCGGACGCCTTCTTGAAATTCACGAGAGCGAGCACGGGAAATATGCCATCATGGTTGTATTCAGCAACCACACCGGCAAAGTAATCGAAGCCAGATAGTGTATTGGCGGGCAACCACATTACCGCAAACGCAGCCGTGATTTGCCCGATCTCGACTGCTGCGGTTAGCATCCCTTTTACAACGGATGGCACAGTTTCGCCGCCCTCGAGATGACTTCCAAGTTGAATCGAAATGACCGATCCAATCAATTTTTCATCGACATTGCAGAAAATATTCTTGAAACCCCGAATATCACAATGCTCCGCTATCGACAGTTTCAGTTGCATTCCGCGGCACGAAATCATGCAACTTTCGTGATCTGGTGCTCCGCTAGTGATTGCCATACCCTCGCCAGATGCTGCCGCATTGCGCAACATAGCTGCGGTTTCAGATAACCCAGACGGGACGAGCAATTTCAACGGCACTGACGTGGTCACAGATTTCACCCTCTCCAATTGTTCCTGATTTGTTCTTAATATCCAGATTTAATGACTGCAAGCCGATAAACGACACTTACCACTTATCTGCTCCAATTCCGATCAGATTTCTACTTGGCTGCCCAACTCTACTACTCGATTGGTTGGAAGCTTGAAAAACTCCATCGGATTTGCTGCGCTCCGCAACATCCACGCGAACATCTTTTCGCGCCAGATCGCCATTCCAGGAACTTTTGACGCGATCAGAGTTTGCCGCGACAGAAAGAAACTCGTTTGCATCATATCAAATTTCGGTCCGCAAATATCGACGCGGTCGAGCGTTGCAGGAACGTCTGTTTCTTCCAAGAAACCGAAGCGCAATTTAATTCGGAAAAAGCCTTCGCCCAAATCCTTGCACGTCACGCGCTCGCTTTCATCGACGAAAGGCACGTCCTCGATAACGACGGTGAGAATAAGGATTCGCTCATGCAGCACCTTGTTGTGCTTGATATTGTGAAGCATCGCGGATGGTACTCCGATGGCAGACGATGCCATGAACACAGCAGTTCCCGGCACACGCGCGGCGCTGTTGCTCGCCGATTTGATGAAGACCTCCATCGGCATTGTGCTTTCGGCCATCCGTTCGCGCATCAATGCTCGGCCTCGTGACCAGGTGGTGAGTAAAGTAAAAATAACCAAACCGATTAACAGCGGGAAATAGCCGCCGTCGGGAACCTTAAGTAAATTAGCGCCCAGATACGCCATGTCGACCGTGATGAAGATAGCGAGAATCGGAAGCGATTTCCATTTTGGCCATTTCCACAACTGGAACAATACCACCGCAAGCAAACAGGTGTCGATGAACATCGCACCCGTCACCGCAATACCGTAAGCCGCAGCTAGGTTGCTCGACGAGCGGAAGAACAGCACCAGTGCGATGACCATGATCATCAGCGCCCAGTTAATTACCGGAATGTATATTTGCCCGACGGCTTTTTCGCTGGTGTGCAGAATGCTTAGGCGCGGAATGAAGCCAAGCTGGATCGCTTGCTGCGTTAATGAAAACGCACCGGAAATCACGGCCTGGCTCGCAATAATCGTCGCCAGCAGAGCGATGAAGACCACCGGCAGCCGCACCATATCGGGGATCATCAAAAAGAAAGGATCTTTGATTGTCGTCGCAGCTGTTGCAGTGTCCATTGACAGGATCATTGCCCCCTGCCCCATGTAATTGAGCATCAGGGCGGGAAGCACAAACCACAGCCAGCCAATCTTGATCGGCTTGCGCCCAAAATGCCCCATGTCGGCGTACAAGGCTTCAGCGCCCGTAACCGCCAGCACGACGGAGCCCATTGCAACAAACGCGCGGAAGCCATCGACCCAGAAGAAGTTGATCGCATTCCACGGGTTCAATGTCTCCAGGATGATCCCCGGACCTTTCACCAAATGGATGACGCCAAGCGTGGCAATCGTGGAGAAATACACCAGCATGATAGGGCCGAACAATGCTCCGACCTTCGCTGTGCCGCGCGACTGGATTGCAAACAAACCGACCAATATGCCGATGGCGATGGGCAAAATCCACGCCTTGAAGCCCGGATGAACATAGCTCAGACCCTCGGTCGCCGACAGCACCGACATCGCCGGTGTGATCATAGAATCGCCGTAAAACAGCGCGGTTGCAAACACTCCCAGCATGATGATCGGCGCGGTCCAGCGTTTGCCTTCGGTTTGGCGGTTAATCAGCGCCAGCAGAGCAAGGCTACCGCCCTCACCTTTGTTGTCGGCACGCATGATAATCATCACATATTTGAACGTAACCACGATCATCATCGACCAGAAGACCAGGCTCAGCACACCGTGGATGTGCATCGGGTCGGGGTTGATCGGATGATGTCCGGCAAAGGTTTCGCGGAATGCGTAAATCGGGCTAGTACCGATATCGCCAAATACGACGCCGATGGCGCCTATGGCAAGTTTTCCTATCGAACCCTGTGAATGGCCGTGGCCGCTGTCCGCTTTGTCATGCGGTACGTCGTCGGCTGCTTCAGAAACTGCCATCACATTTCCCCGGCGAATTAAATCCGTGTTGCACCGGATATTTCCGGAAATTGGACGCGAGCGGATAGCATGGCGAGCGATCGCTTACAACTTTGCAATCGCCGCCTAATG
Organism: Sphingomonadales bacterium; assembly: GCA_031429915.1. Taxonomy (GTDB): domain Bacteria; phylum Pseudomonadota; class Alphaproteobacteria; order Sphingomonadales; family Sphingomonadaceae; genus Sphingorhabdus_B. Next base: position 7,698 of record JANPAM010000241.1, read on the forward strand.
AAAGTGATATGTTGTTATTTGTCATGGTGTTATGGTCGATTGCGCGTTGGCATCCACGATCGGTTTTATGAGCGGTCGAAGCGCCGCCAGCTGCGACTCAAGCCTTGGCCGCCATCTGGCTTTTGGGGTGCCCTTGGCGAGTGCCAGTTCCCAAGCCGAGATAGTCGCCGGAACATTGCCTGCAAATAGCTCAGATAGGCCATCAAAATAATCCGGTCCTGGATGCTGCGGCCAGTATTCGCGCGCTTTGTCGAATGCCAATTTGGCAGGTGGCGACATGCGGCCTTCGCTGGCGAGCATGAGCTGCAATCCAAGTGCGTTCCACAGATCAGCATCGCGCGGATGGTCACGCAGGCCCGACTGGATATATGATGCCGATAGTTTGTAATCGCCGCTGCGCGAGAAGGAATCGGCGGTTACCAGATAGCGCTTTGCAACACCAAAACTCTGGTCCATTTCGTTACGCATAATCAGCAAGGCGGCGGCGGCATCATTTTTTGCCTCAATCGGCTTTGCAAGCGAGGCCGGTAAGGCGGGCCGCCCCTGCAACGCATAGCCGGTCATCGCCAAAACAATTGCGGCAGCAGCAACCTGCCACAGCCCGCGCGAGAGCTTCCCGATCAAGATCATTCCGGCAAGACTTGCCAGCGCCAGTAGCCCTAGGGCCACCCAGCCGCTCATCGCGGTTTCCTGAATAATGTTCGGGAGGCGAAGACAGCGCCGATCAAGATAATCAGCGGTGCAAGCCACAATAGTAGCCCGCCACCGTCGGCCTTTGGTTCGAAACTAACCCACTCGCCGTAGCGCTGAATCATCAGGTTTCGAATGCTGGCGGTGCTTTCGCCCTTGCCGACTCGTTGCCGTACTTCAGCGCGCATAGCAGCTGCAATCGGGGCGTCGCTGTCCGCTATGGATTGGCCCTGACACTGGATGCAGCGGAGCGTTTCCATTAAATTCGTCGCGTTAGCCTCCTTGCTCGGGTCTGCGAGTTGTTCGTTGGCCATTGGCGCGAGTGGAGCGTCTTGGGCGGCCACTGGCGAAGCCGCTATTAGGCCAAACGCGATGTATGCGAGCAATTTCACTTCGCATCTCTCAATCGCTCAAGCAACATCGGGACATCATCAGCGCGGATGTCGCCGATATGTTGATGCAAAATCGTCCCGTCGCCACCGATCACATAAGTTTCGGGAACCCCCGACGAGCCCAAAGCCAGTTGCACCGCCATCTCGTTATCCGCGCCGATCCGGCGGAACGGGTTGCCGAATTCGGCAAGGAATGCCGCAACATCTTCGGGCTTGTCTCGGATAGCGATGGCGTCAATTTCTGCCCCCGCCGCCTTCAGTGCCTCGAGCTGAGGTGCCTCTGCTTTGCAAGGGATGCACCAACTAGCAAAAATATTGAGCAGACGTGGTTTGCCGTCGGCCAAGTCGGTGTTCGACAGGCCGGTGACGCCAGCCGTAGCCGCTGGCAATGCGAAACCGGGTAGCTTCTGGCCGACCATAGCCGAATAAACGTTGTTGTCCTTTGGCGCTGTCAGCCCGTAAATGAACCAGCCACCGATGAACGCGACGACGGCCAGCGGAAGCCAAAGGAGCAATCCTGGGCGTTTCGAGCCGAAGGCCACCGGAGGTGAACGACCGGTCATTGGGACCCCCAGGGGTTTTTCGCCAGCTTCTTCGGTCGCCGAAGCATCCTGCCAAACAGAGCCAGCGCTCCTCCCAATGCGACCAATATTCCGCCGACCCAGATTAACGTGACAAACGGCTTCCACCATAATCGCACCTGCCAGCGCTGGTCGGTTCCGCCTGCTGGCTGTGCGATTACAGCGTAAAGTTGACCGTCCCACCGCGTTAGCAATGCCGCTTCGCTTGTCTGCATTTCGGGGGTAAAAAACTGCCGCGACTGAGGAATAAGGACATGGCTTTCGGAGCGGCGGGTTGCGGTCATTTGTCCCTCGATTGCGACCCAGTTTTCGCCGACGGCTGGACGTACATCGTCGAGCTTCACCGTCCAGCCAGCGACCTTACGCTTTTCGCCGGGTGCCATCGCCGCGAGCGTTTCTGACGAAAATCCGGACTCGGACGCCATGCCAGCGACGCTGACCGCTAACCCGATATGCGCAATGACCATGCCGTAAATCGGCAGCGGGGTGCGGAGCAGGTTTCGGCCCCATAAGGGCAACCACGCGGCAATCGCCAAGGCTGCGGCTAGACCAAGCCCGATAATCGAGAATAGCCCGGCCGAGGGTGACATAACGCCCAAGATTATAGTGACCGCAACGCCGATCAGGATCGGAAATGAGGTTCGACCGGTTAGCCGCACCGGTTCATCGTGCCGCCACCTGAGCATCGGTCCGACCAACAACGCCAGCATGATGAGCAGCGCGATTGGCACCGTCGCCTTGTTAAAATAGGGTGGACCTACAGAAATCCTGTCACCCATCGCCTCCGCTAGCAGTGGATAGAGCGTTCCGATCAACACTACGCCGAGGATTGTACTCAGCAGGATATTGTTGGCAACAATCGCGCCTTCGCGGCTGAACAGACCGAAGGGCTCGCCTTGTTTGACGCTGCCGATGCGAAGCGCGAAAAGCACGAATGCGCCGCCGACGTAAAGCAAAAGCAGAGCAAGGATGAACGCGCCGCGTTCTGGATCGACGGCAAAGGCGTGAACGCTGGTCAGGATGCCCGAGCGAACGAGGAAGGTGCCAGCCATCGACATTGCGAAGGCAACCAGTGCGAGCATTACTGTCCAGGCGCGTAGTGCGTTACGGGTGGCAAGAACGCTCACCGAATGAAGCAGTGCGGTCGCCGCTAGCCAAGGCATCAGCGAGGCATTCTCGACCGGATCCCAAAACCACCAGCCGCCCCAGCCGAGTTCGTAATAGGCCCAATAGCTGCCAGCAGTTATCCCCAGTGTCAGAAATATCCACGCCAGCAATACCCAAGGCCGCATCGCACGGGCAAAAGCCGGACCGACTTTGCCGGTGAGTAATGCGCCGACCGCGAAAGAGAATGCGACCGACAGCCCTACATAGCCGAAATAGAGCGTTGGCGGATGAAAGGCGAGGCCCACATCCTGCAACAACGGATTGAGCCCCGCACCGCTCGCAGGGGCCGGATTGATGCGCTCGAACGGGTTGGAGGCAAACAACAGAAACGCAAAAAAGCCGAGTGCCAGCAAGCCTTGGACCGCCAAAGTCGCGAGCAAGGTCGAGCGATCGAGACGTTTTTCAAACAGCGCAATCGCCGCACCCGATAGCGCCAACACGGCAACCCAGAGCAACATCGAGCCCTCGTGATTCCCCCAAGTCGCCGCCAGTTTGAAGATCGCCGGTTTGTCGATATGACTGTTGCTGGCGACGAGCAGCACTGAAAGGTCGGTTACCCAGAACAGCCGCATCAAAGCAGCGAAGGCGATGGCGCATAATATGCCTTGGATGATGGCGGCGGGTTTGACGAGCCGTGTGAGTTCGGCACCTTTAGCGCTCATAAGCGCGAACCCACCAATCAGTTGCAGCAATGCCATCGCCGCCGCCAGCCATAATGCCGCCAAGCCTGCCTCTGCGATCATTGGCTTAGGCTATCCTTGGTTGCCGTAGCCTTCGTCATGTCGATGTCTGCCAGTTCGCGGGGTACATAATTCTCGTCGTGTTTTGCCAGCAGGCTGTCGGCGACGAAACTGCCGTTGCGTGCTATTCTGCCATCAGCCACGACACCCGAGCCTTCGACAAACAAGTCAGGCGTTATGCCCTTATAACTGACGGGCAATTCAGCATCGCGGTCCTGAACCACAAAGCGGACGGTCAGCCCGTCGACGCCGCGCGTTATCGAGCCCGGCTTAACCATGCCACCCAGCCTAACTGCCTTGCCCGGCGCAACCTTTGCCTTGGCCAACGTCGACGGCGTATAAAAATACGACGCTTCGTTTTTCAGCGCGGATGCGGCTATCAGCCCTGCCCCCATCAAAGCCGCGAGTGCAACGCATGCCAACAATAATCTTTGGTGTTTGGGTTTCAAGGTTGCTGCCTCAAATCATCGGCCAGCGCCTCGGATTTGCGCATCGCGAAATAGCTCGAAACTATCAGCCAAGCCATGCCGAGCGCCGTCACCGCAAAAGCGGCAATGATGAAACTTTCGTGGCGCATCAGTCTGCCGCCATCCGCCGCATCCGCGCGTCGATCCGCATTTCGGCGAGCGCACCGCGCATCCGCATCAAAACGATCGCACCGAACAGCAGGCTGAAACCAACGACGCTGACGAACAACGGCACGAGATAGGCGTCGTTGATCGACGATCCGCCTAGCGTGATGCTGGCTTTCTGGTGCTGGCTTTCCCACCAGATGACCGAGCGGTTGATGATCGGGATATTCACCGCGCCGATGATGCCGAACACCGAGGCAATTCGACTGGTGTCGCCCTTTTCGCTGCTGGCATTGGCGAGCGCGATGTAGCCGAGATACAAGAAAAAGAGCACGAGCATCGAGGTCAGTCGCCCGTCCCACACCCACCATGTTCCCCAGGTCGGGCGACCCCAGATCGACCCGGTGAGCAAGCAGATCGCGGCGAACACCGCGCCGGGCACTGCAATCGCACGCGCGGCGATTCCCGCC
>JANPAM010000242.1:0-4181 GCA_031429915.1 Sphingomonadales bacterium
ATCCAGGTCGCCAATTGCACCACGCCTGCCAATTACTTCCATCTGCTGCGCCGTCAGATGGCGCGGTCGTTCCGCAAGCCGCTGATCGTAATGACGCCCAAGTCGTTGCTTCGCCACAAGATGGCGGTGTCGAAGGCTTCGGATTTCCAAGGCGAGAGCCACTTCATGCGGATATTGTCCGACCCTTGGGCACCGGCAGATGCGGATGTTAAGCGGCTGGTGCTGTGTTCGGGCAAGGTTGCCTATGACTTGATGGAAGCGCGCAATGCGGCTGGCGATACCGGCACCGCGATTGTCCGGCTTGAGCAGCTTTACCCCTTCCCCGGCGATCCTTTGGTTGTCCGCTTGAAGCGCATGATCAACCTCGAAGAGATTGTCTGGGCACAGGAAGAACCGAAGAATGCGGGCAGCTGGTCATTCGTCGATCCGTTCATCGAAGAATGTTTGGCGGATGCCAAATCCGCACCGACCCGCGCGCGCTATGCCGGACGCAAGCCTGCCGCCGCAACCGCAACCGGCCTTGCAAAGCGCCATCAGGCCGAACAGGCGGCATTGGTCGCCGATGCCCTTGGCCATAATGTCCGCAACGAACTTCGCCGCCAGAGAAAAGGCTGATCCGATATGAGCACCGAAGTCAAAGTCCCCGTATTGGGCGAATCGATCACCGAAGCAACATTGGGTCAGTGGCTGAAAAAACCTGGTGAATCGGTGGCCGTTGACGAGCCGATAGCTAGCCTTGAAACCGACAAGGTCGCGATTGAAGTGCCGTCGCCGGTCGCTGGCGTGATGGGTGTCTATGTTGTTGAAGAGGGCGCGACAGTTAATGTCGGTGCGGTGATTGCTAGCATTGAGGCTGGGTCAGGCGCGGTGGCTCCCGCGCCAACCGTAGCGGCCGCTGCACCTCAGCCCGTTGCAACTGCGCCAGCCCCTGCGCCAATTGCGGCACCAGCGCCAGTTGCTGCCACTGAAGCTAGCGACCTGCCGCTTTCGCCATCGGTGCGTCGTCTTGTGCTTGAACTCGGCATAGATCCATCGAAGATTAAGGGCACCGGCAAGGATGGTCGTCTGACCAAAGAAGACGTTGTTACCGCCGCCAAGGGTACGCCTGCCGCGGTCGCTCCAGCCGCGGCGTCGGTTGCTGCTTCCGGCGCCCCGGGTCGTCAGGAAGAACGAGTCCGGATGACCCGTCTTCGTCAGACTGTTGCGAAGCGGTTGAAGTCGGCGCAGGAAACAGCTGCATTGCTGACCACATTCAACGACTGCGACATGAGCGAGGTGATTGCGGCACGCGAGAAGTATAAGGAGTTGTTCGAAAAGAAGCACAATGTGAAGCTTGGCTTCATGAGCTTCTTCACCAAGGCGGTTGCGCTTGCGGTGCATGATATTCCATCGGTCAATGCGCAGATCGACGGCGACGAGATTGTCTATCACAATTATCTTGACGTCTCGGTCGCTGTAAGCGCGCCGAACGGCCTCGTCGTTCCGGTCGTGCGTAATGCCGACAAGCTGTCGTTCGCCGATATCGAGAAAACCATCGGCGATTTCGGCGCACGCGCCAAGGCGGGCACGCTCACGATGGAAGACATGGCTGGTGGTACCTTCACCATTTCCAACGGCGGCGTGTTCGGCGGTCTTATGTCTACCCCAATCATCAACCCGCCGCAGTCCGCAGTGCTTGGGCTTCACCGCATCGAGGATCGCCCGGTTGTGCGCAATGGCGAAATCGTCATCCGCCCGATGATGTATCTGGCACTCAGCTACGACCACCGTCTGATCGACGGCCGCGAAGCCGTGACCGCGCTGAAGACAATCAAGGAAGCGATTGAGGATCCAACGCGAATCCTCATCGACCTTTAAGGAGCCGTGACAATGGCAGAGCAAGATTACGACCTCATCGTCATTGGTTCCGGCCCGGGCGGCTATGTCGCGGCGATCCGCGCGGCTCAATTGGGGCTGAAGACTGCTTGCGTGGAATCGCGCGAGACGTTGGGCGGCACGTGCCTGAATGTCGGGTGCATTCCGTCAAAGGCGATGCTCCATGCTTCGGAGATGTATCACGAGGCACATTCAGGTGCGCTTGGCAAATTCGGAATCGACTTCAAGGGCGTGGCGCTCAATCTCGACCAGATGCAGGCCGAGAAGACCAAAGCGGTTGGTGAACTGACTGGCGGGATCGAGTTCCTGTTCAAGAAGAACAAGGTCGATTGGTTAAAGGGCCATGCCGCTTTCACCTCGGCCAACACGATCGATGTTGCGGGTCAAAGCTACACCGCGAAGAATATCCTCATCGCTACCGGGTCGTCGGTTACGCCGTTGCCAGGTGTCGAGATCGACCAGAAAGCTATCGTCGATTCCACCGGCGCGCTTGCCTTGTCTAAAGTGCCCAAGCATCTCGTTGTTATCGGCGGCGGGGTGATCGGCATGGAACTAGGCAGTGTGTGGTTGCGGCTTGGAGCTGAAGTGACCGTAGTCGAATATCTTGACCAGATACTACCCGGCTATGACGGTGAAGTCCGCAAGGAAGCGGCGAAGATATTCAAGAAGCAGGGCTTTAACATCCGCACTGGAACCAAAGTCACGGGAGCAACTGTCAAAGGCGACCAAGCAACGATCACCGTGGAACCGGCAGCCGGTGGCGCTTCCGAAACCATTGAAGCAGATTGTGTCCTCGTCTCGATAGGCCGCCGTCCGAACACCGAAGGACTTGCGCTCGACAAGGCTGGCATTACGCCGAACAAACGCGGCCAGATCGAAATCGGCCATGATTTCCAAACGAACGTCCACGGCATCTATGCCATCGGCGACGTTGTCCCCGGACCTATGCTCGCGCACAAGGCCGAGGACGAAGGCGTCGCCGCCGCAGACTTCATCGCTGGCGGCACTGGCATCGTCAACCATGACGTCATTCCGGGCGTGGTCTATACCTATCCCGAAATCGCCAGCGTCGGCCTGACCGAAGAAGACGCAAAGGCACGCGGCGAAATCAAAGTCGGCAAATTCCCGATGATGGCGAACAGCCGGGCCAAAACCAACCGCGACACCGACGGTTTTGTGAAAGTCATCGCCGACGCCAAAACCGACCGCGTTCTCGGCGTCCACATCATCGCCTCGATAGCAGGCAGCATGATCGCCGAAGCCGCACTCGCGATGGAGTTTGGCGCAACCTCGGAAGACATCGCCTACACCTGCCACGCCCACCCGACCCATGCCGAAGCGCTGAAAGAAGCGGCAATGGCAGTAACGGGCAAGCCGATTCATATGTAACAGGGGGAAGAGCGATGTTCACAGCAGCGTTATTATTGGCTACAATGGCGGCCAATCCGTCAAGTACGACTTCGCAAATTCCACCCTCGATTTACACCGACCCAGCCCCGAATACCGCGCATCCCGCGCGCATGGTGGTGCTGCATATTCCGAGCGGCGATGTCGAGATAAACGGCGTGGCCTATCTCGCGGCTGGAGCGGGCCCGCATCCGACGGTCATCATCTGCCACGGCCTTCCGGGAAACGAGAAGAACCTCGACCTTGCCCAAGCTTTGCGCCGTGCCGGATGGAATGCCATCACGTTCAACTATCGCGGTTCATGGGGCAGCCCGGGTAGCTTCCGCTTTGCTCAAAATCCCGAAGATGCGAAAGCAGTTCTGGCTTATTTACGCTCGCCTGCAAACGCCCAAAAGCTAGGCGTAGACACATCACGACTGGTAATTGCCGGACATAGCATGGGTGGTTGGGTCGCGGCCAAGACGTCGGCTAATGACGATGCGCTGCTCGGGACTATCCTGATCTCATCAGGGAACTTGGGGGAGCGTTTCAAGCTTCCGCGTGCAGAACTCGTTGCCAGAATGGCTGACAGCTTGGAATCGCTCGCTGGAACAAGCCCCGAAACAATGGCGGACGAGTTGACGGCCAATGCCACCGCTTTTGATTTCACCATTGGCGCCGCCGGTTTGTCGAACAAGCCCCTTCTCGTTCTCAGTTCCAATGATGGTCTGGCCCCTCAATCCGATGCGTTGATCGCGGCAATTGACAAAGCAGGTGGAAAACGGGTCACGGCTATTCATGTTGGAACCGACCATAGCTGGTCCGACAGTAGAATCCGGTTGCAGACAGAGATAATTAACTGGTTGGCGAAGCTGAAATAATCTTGCTGGCCTGGCTCGACCTTTTCGGGATTGCTGTCT
>JANPAM010000243.1:0-11520 GCA_031429915.1 Sphingomonadales bacterium
GAATCGCGCGCGCCAAGGCCGATTGGTTTAACTTCCGGCTGAGCGCAGAGCGCATCGGCGAAGGCCACAACATGCTCGGCAGGGATCGAGATTTCGAACCCGTCCTCGCCGGAGTAGCCCGAGCGGCTGATCCACAGCGGCTCATGCCCCCATAAAAACGTGTCGGCTTCCATGAAATAAATGCCATCAACGCCGGGAACAACGCGTTTAAGCGCATCGACGGCTTTCGGTCCCTGTAGCGCAACCAATGAGCGCTCGTCCAAATGGTTTATCGTGATGTCATCAGGTAACTGGTCGCGCAGATGGCTGATATCGTCCCACTTCACTGCACCGTTGACCACCAGATAGAGGCCCATCGGGGCCGCCGTAATCATCAGGTCGTCAAGAATACCGCCATCCTCGGCCAGTAATAAAGAGTAGCGCATACGCCCTTCTTTTAACGCCGAAATGTCGCCCGGAACGATTGCTTCCAATGCCTCAGCCGCGCCTTCGCCCGATAGTATCAACTGCCCCATATGGCTCACGTCAAACAGCCCGGCGCTTTCGCGAGTCCACGCATGTTCGGCCATGATGCCTTCATACTGGATCGGCATGTGATAGCCCGCAAACTCGACCATCCGCGCGCCTTTGGCACGATGCCAAGCGTCCAGGGGCAGCTCTTGGGCAGGCAATTCAGGGGATTCGAGTTCTTCGTCGTCGCTCATCAAATTTTCCCGCGCCAGAGTAACAGCAACACGCGCCGGTTGGCGCACATCAACTGCCCCCTCTGTCACGGAACCTGAGAGCTTTCTCCACCTTCGCTAAAGCTACGGCGGATTACACCTTCGGTGGCCCCTGCCTTTGCAGGAACGCTTTCCAGAGTGTCGCAAAAGCCGAAGCGGTCCTTTTGCCTGAGAGATTCCGGGGCGGTTGCTCCTTCGGCGGCTCGGGTTACCCTGAGCGCTCTCCCGCTTCGTCAGCGACCCTCATGCCTTGACTTGACCTGCCCGCGGAGTCAACCGCCGAGCGCAGTTATCGCGTCATTTTCTTGGATGAATGTGCCCTGCCCGCCGTTAGCGGCGAGATTGGCGATAGCGAGGGCAACAGCCTGGCTATCGATAGAGCGGTAACGGGTCAGCGGCCTGTGCAGCAACGCGTCGGTCAACGGGCTGAGCATAATGCCGACACGCTCGCCTAACCTACGTTCGCCACCGCGCTCGCCGACCAGCAAGCCCGGCCGCAAAAAATCCAGCCGTTCAAAACCTAGCTGCTTCAGTCCATCTTCCGCCTCGCCCTTAGTCCGCAGATAAAAACCCGCGCTTTTTGCTGACGCGCCGACTGATGACACCGAAATCATGTGGCGTGCACCTGCTTTCTGGGCTGCTGCTGCAAATGCCAGCACGAGTTCGAGATCGACGGCACGAAATGCTGCCTCGCTCCTGCCAGACTTGTTCCATGTTGTACCCAAACAGGAAATGGCAACGTCAGGCTTTAGGCCAGCAATCCGGTCCGGCCATTCGGCAATGTTTGCAACATGCTGCGTAATGCCAGTGGGCATGTCGTCCAGAATGCGGCGTGTCAGAACATGAACTTCAAAGCCAAAGCCAGCCAGCAAACTGACTACTTTGCTTCCGATTAGCCCGCTCGCCCCAGCCAATATCAGCTGTTTGGTCATGTCGGGGCGCCAAATATTTGCCGGCGACAATTCTGCGCATAGCGGTCGGTCATGCCTGCCAGAAAATCGGCAATATGGCGGCTTCTGTCGGGCTCGGCGGTCGGCATTGCGTCGCGCCATTCGGGGGGCAATCGCAATGGATCGGCAGAATATGCCGCAAATAGATCGCCGACCACTTTCTTCGCGTCGTCTGCCGCTGCATTCTGCTCGGGGTGGTGATAAAGATTTTCATACATGAAGCGTTTGAGGCTTCGTTCCTGTTCGGCCATGTTCGCCGAAAAGCCCCCGATTGCTCCAGCGGCGTTGTGAATGTGTTCGACGCTTTGTATCTTATGATCCGCAATACTTTCCCGCGTCGCGTCAATCACGTCATTGACCATTATGCCAATCTGCTCTCGTATCAGTTCCGACACCAGACGCGCTGGGTTAACGTCGGGATACCGTGTTAGGATGGATTGCCAACGCTCTGTAATAAATGGTAATTCTGCTAGTTGTTCGATTGTGAGCAACCCTGCTCGAATGCCGTCGTCAATGTCATGATTATCATAGGCAATGTCATCAGCAACCGACGCGATTTGCGCCTCCAACGATGGCCATCGGCCCAAATCCAGATCCCTTTCCGCATTGACCGCCGATAATGCCCAACCGGGATCGGCGACCGGCCCGTTATGTTTAGCCAGCCCCTCAAGCAATTCCCAGCTCAGATTGAGTCCTCGCCAGCGCGGATAAGGCGATTCCAGCCACGTCAACGTTCGCAATGTCTGGGCATTGTGATCGAAGCCACCAAAAGGCTTCAAAGCTTCTTCCAGCGCATCTTCGCCAGCATGTCCAAACGGTGGGTGTCCGATATCATGCGCCAGACACAGTGCTTCGGTCAGATCTTCGTTCAAGCCCAACGCCCGGGCAATTGTGCGACCGATTTGCGCGACTTCAAGGCTGTGAGTCATGCGGACCCGGTAATGGTCGCCGTCGGGGGACACAAACACCTGAGTTTTGTGCCGCAGACGGCGGAATGCGATTGAGTGGATGATGCGGTCGCGGTCGCGCTGGAAAATATCGCGTGGCCCGCGGATGTCGCTGCTGGGCTCAGGATGAAATCGACCCCGGCTCACTTCGGGAATGCAGGCGTAGGGCTTCAGCGACGTCATGCGCGGCTTATGCCGACAAGCGTGTCCCGCGCCTAGCCGCTATTTGCCCTTTAGCGCGCTCACGACCACTCCATTTTCGCTTTTCCAGGCGAAACCGCCACCCCCCGCTTTGCGGAAGTCGGCTTCCCATTTCTTCGAAGCCTTAAGGTCGGCAAACGGCCCTACCAGCAAGCGGTCGGTTTTGCCCCATGCAGAGGTCCAGCCATCCTTGCCTTTAAACAAATCGGCACTTTTCTTTGTCCATTTGCGGTAGTCATAACCGAGAGCGTTCGCCTCGCCAGTCGCTATCTGCACCCAGAATCGCGCGGGATGTGCGGTGGCAACGGCTTTTGCGGCCGTTTTTGGATCGACCTTCCCAGCCTTTGCTATGTCTACCGCCGCAACCTTGGGAGCAGCCGGTTTGAGTTTCTTCAAATCCACAGGTACCGCCGAAGCTTTCTGTTCACTCTCAGGTATTTCGATTGAGCCGACAATCGCCGCCAGATCGAACGGAAGAGTGGTTGGTGGCGATGCTGCGGGCAGTGCCGCTATTACAGCGGTCGTGCGAGCCACCGGAATACCGCTTTCACTCGGACCTTGAGCAATATTCAATGGCTGCGTGGCCGACGTCGTCACCGGTGATGGCGCGGGAAGCGCCGGAGTTGCCGCGACAACTACGACCGGTGTGGGCGATGGCGGTATGATAACCGGATTGGTTGCCGTCGGCACAGGCTGAGGCAATGCCCTGTTTGGCGTCACTACGTTGACCAATGATCGTGCGGCTTCGGGGGGTGGTAGCTCGGTGACTTTGGCTACGTTAACGGTCGCGACCCGTGCGCCCTCGACAACCGACCGCGCATTGTCGGTCGAAAGCCGGATATTGTCAGCCTTGGCAAGGATAACAGGCGGCGGCAAATTTCTCTTGGCGGCTCGTTCGGCCTCCTCCCTCCTAACACGGTCGCGTTCGCTTTTCCGGTCCCGCTTCTCTGGCTTTTCTTTCACGACTTTCTTCCCAAGTGGCTCACCAACCGGAATCAAGCGCGATTCGTTTTTCGGTAACGCCGACACGGGCATTGTCGCCGCAATCCTTCTCACATTTTCGCTATCGCGCCCGATATTGTTCGCGGGAAAATGCCCCAAATGGATCGCAGCTGCCTGTTGTGCGGCGGTCAGTTCGGGCATCAGCCGAAGGTACCGCTCTATTTTCTGTGCAGATTGCGCATCCATAAAGCCTTGGGCAACCTTGGTCGACTCTCGGGTATCGCCGCGCGCGGCAAGCATAAACGCCCTCGCCCTCCACGCGGCCCCATTGTTCTTTTGAAGCAAGGGTACGAGCATCGCATCTGCATCTGCTTTTTGCCCTGCCAATGACAGCGAGATTGCGTGGCGGATTATCAGGTCGTCGGACAGAGATGCGCTGCGGGCTAGTTTGTAGTCCTGCTGCGCGCGGGTGAAATTGCCCAACAGGTCGAAAGCCAGTGCCCGGTCGGCAGCAATCGTCCGTTCGCTTATCCCGAGTCTAATTGCGTCATCGAACAATCGAAGCGCCTCGAACGGGTTCTCCGTTCTGACTGTGGCAGTTGCAAGCCCTGCGGTAATTCTACCATTACGCGGGCGAATGGAATTGGCGCGGGTAAAGAAATTCAGCGCCGCGTTTGCGTCGCCAAGCGTAAGCGCGGCGTTTCCGGCATCGGCCAACGCGTCGGCATCGCTTGGCTGGGCTGCAATCCGGCGCATTGCCGCACGAAGCTCGACCGCGCCTGTGGGTTCGCGAGCCACTGGAAACGAAGGCGCAACCCTATCGAGCGCATCGAGCGCGCTTTCATCGACTACCTGTGCGAACGCAGTGGTCGACAGCGTAAGCAACGATGCTGATAATAAGCCACGTGATAGTATCACATTCATCCTAACCCCTTAGGGTCAAAGGTGACCGCCAAGCAAACTATGCTCCGCTGGTCACGCTCACCGGTTCCCTAAAAACGACAAGATGTGACTCTACAGGAGACCTGCTTGCCGACGGCTGAACAATCTACAGTGAATAATCAGTTGTTGCTCTGCCGGTCGAGAAAACGTGGAATATTGAGTCCACCGGGTGTGCCGTCATCCGAGTCCTTGGGCTTTTCATCCTCATCGTCCGAACGCGACAGTCCGCGTGAAAGGTTTGACATCCGCTCGAACAAAGTGCCGCCGGTTGCAATACGCGGCGCGGCTTGCGCCGGTGCCGGGGTAACGTCTACCTGCGGCTGCCATTCGTTAACGTCGGGATCTGCGTCGGCATGATCGGCATCATCAGCTACATCTGCGTTGCCGAGTTCGAGCATATCATCGTCAGCATCGGCGCTGGCAACATCTGCGGGCGCCCACGACGTCGTCTCTACGCTGTCATCGTCGGCCTGGCCTTCGTCGGCTTCAGTCTCGACGCCATATTCGCTGGTTAGGTCTAGGCTGTCATCGGCGCTTTCGTCTTCCATCTCGACCTCGGCCACGACAGTTTCGGGTTCTGGGTCGTTATTAAACAGCGTCGATGCGGCAGGAGGCGTTTCGACAACTGGTTCAGCCGCTGGCCTGCTAAATGCAAATGGTCTTGCGGCGGCCGACGAAGCAACCGCTCCGGCATCACTGTCGATTCCGGTGGCAACCACCGAAACGCGGATTTTACCGTTCAAATTCTCGTTAAATGCCGAACCCCAGATGATGTTCGCGTCCGGATCGACCAGCTCGCGGATGTAGTTCGCTGCTTCGTCGACTTCCATCAGACGCATATCTTCGCCGCCGGTGATCGAGACGATAACGCCTTTGGCACCCTGCATCGAAACGCCGTCGAGCAATGGATTGGCTATCGCCTTTTCAGCAGCTTCGAGCGCACGTCCGTCGCCTTCGGCTTCGCCAGTGCCCATCATGGCCTTGCCCATTTCATGCATCACGCTGCGCACATCGGCAAAGTCGAGGTTGATGAGGCCAGGCATAACCATCAGGTCGGTAATTCCACGCACACCCTGCTGAAGCACTTCGTCAGCCAGCATGAATGCTTCTTTGAAAGTCGTATTCGGGTTGGCGACCAGAAACAGGTTCTGGTTGGGGATAACAATCAGCGTATCAACGTGCTTTTGTAGTTCTTCGATACCGGCATCGGCAGACCGCATCCGCCGTGCGCCTTCAAAAAAGAACGGTTTAGTAATTACCCCGACCGTCAGAATATTGAGTTCGCGCGCTGCTTGAGCAATAACCGGAGCCGCACCAGTACCGGTGCCGCCGCCCATGCCAGCCGCGATAAAGCACATATGCGAACCGGCAAGCGCCGATTTGACCTGTTCAATAGTTTCTTCAGCAGCGGCACGGCCAACTTCGGGACGCGAACCGGCACCCAACCCTTGAGTAATTTCAGGTCCAAGCTGGATGCGATGTTCAGCCGGCGAAGCGTTCAACGCCTGAGCGTCGGTGTTGGCCACGATGAAATCGACGCCTTCCACCTTGGCATTGATCATATTTGCAACTGCGTTGCCGCCCGCACCGCCGATGCCGATGACCGCGATCTTCGGCTTCAACTCGTCAACCACGGGAGGACCAATATTGATGCTCATGACATTACTCCATTGCTAACCGGCATGATCAAAAAATTTACACACTACTGACACAATTTAGAATCGCTGACACCATAAAATTAACTATTTTGCACAGCTTTCTCTCAAAAATTCTCGCGGATTGCCCGCATTATTCGCTCAAACAGACCAGGCATCGCACCGAGCGAGTGATCATTACTCCGATCAGTACCTGTTTTCAGGTCGATTTGGTCGGAAGCCGCATATAGAATGAGCCCGACCAGCGTCGCGAATGCCGGTCCACCATGTGCTTCGGGGATGCCACTTAACCCTATAGGCCGCCCTATGCGAACCGTTCTTCCAAGCGCTCCCTGCATGTTTTCGGCTATGCCCTTTAGCTCCGCGCCGCCACCGGTCAAAACAACCTGATAGCTTGAAGGACCGGCAAATCCGAGCTCCTTAAGCGCCCGGCCAATATCGGCGACGATGCTGTCTACCCGCTGGCAAACGACAGCATTCAATTGCGCTTTAGTGATCCGTGGAGCGTTCGATTCAACACCTGCTTCATCAGGACCGACGTCAAGCACCTCCTGATGATCACGCGGACTGGTCAACGCCGATCCGTGAAAGCATTTCAGCCGCTCTGCCTGTGCGCGGCGAATGCCGAAGGTCGAAGCAATATCGTCGGTTATGTCGGCGGCACCGCGCTGGATGGTTTGAAGCCCCACCAGCATTCCCCCGATGAATACTGACACATTGGTTATTGACGCGCCAAACTCGACAAGCGCAACGCCGAGTTCGCGTTCCTCGGCGGTCAGACATGCAAGTCCTGTTGCGACTGGCGCAACCACGATGGATTCGACCTCAAGATGCGCCGCGCGCGCGGTCATGTCTATGTTGCGCACTGGCGACTGGTCAGCGAGTACGACGTGGATATCGACACCAAGCCGGTCGGCGTGAAGCCCCACAGGATTGGAGACGCCGCCAACACCGTCGAGCGAATAGAGTGTCGGCTGAATATGCAGCGGTAACTTGCCGCCCGTTTCAATGTTAGCGCGGCCCGCCTGCAACAGTTCGTCGATGTCAGCCTGCTCGATCCGGTCGCCGCCAAGTTCGATCTCGACGGGTGCCAGCAGGCTGTCGAGGCCGCCAGCGGACATCCCGACCCAGATGCGGTCGATGTTGATGCCAGCAATCCGCTCGGCCTGCTCGACTGCATGGCGCACGGATAGTTCGGCCTGTTCGATATCGGCGATGCATCCGCGCGTGACGCCCCTGCTCTCGCGCTGGCCGCTGCCAAGCACGATCAACTCGCCACTGTCGGTTTTGCCAGCGATCAATGCAGAGACCTTGGACGAACCAATGTCGATCGCCGAGATTATCTTTTCTACCCGCGCAGCCTTCATGCTTCGGTTCCGTCGTCTTTGCTGGTGGCCGCTTTTTCCGGTTTCATTGGTTCAGGCTTTGGCGCTTTACGGAAATAAGCGCGGTCTGGGTCGCGCAGATCGAAATGGATGAGATCGCGCCCCAGCAAGCGGTGGACACCGTCCATCCGGGCGAAATTGAGCAATGCTTCGGCTGCGGCATCTTCGCCCTCGGGTAACGCTAAAGTCTCTCCGGTTTTGAAACGTAAATCCCAGCGCCGGTTGCCGATCCAGCTTGCTCCCGACACTTGTGCCTTCAAAGCCGTCGCCTTGTCGAGCAACTCTCCCAGCGCGACTGAATGGCGATTGGCATTGTCACCGTTCAGCATCGGCAAATCCTGGGTAGTCGCGGATTTCACATTTTCCAGAACGTTGCCCTCGGCATCGATCAGCGAGTATTTGCCATTCCGGTGCCACACTGCCGTCGGTTTCCGTTCGACAATTTCTACCGCCAACCGGTCAGGCAAGCGCCGCGATACCCGCGCATCCTTGATCCAGCCATATTGCAGCAAATCGGCGCGCACCTTTCCGATATCGACCATCGGCATCGAGCGGTCCATTTCTGCAAGGACGATGTCATAGACCTTAAGCTGGTCGACTCGCTCCATCCCCGTCACTTCGATGTCCTTGACCTCGAACCCTGCTTTAGCGGCTAGTTGGCCGTATTGCTGATACGCGGCAGCAGTCAGTCCAAACCACTGCGCCGCCAATATTGCGGCAACGCCTAGTCCGACAACAACAGCCCAGGTAAAAACCCGCTGAATCTCGTCTTCGGAAAACGGCAAGGTCCGCAAAAAGCGGTCGAACATTGATATCCGGCGTACTTTTTTTCGTGGGGAAGCGCTCTGTGTTTTGCCGCGCGCCTTGCCACTTTTGCGCTGGGTTGTCGCCATTACGCCAGCGCTTCTTTCACAATGATGTCGACCAGTTGCTCATAGCTGATACCGACATACTTCGCCTGTTCAGGAACCAGACTAAGCGCGGTCATCCCGGGCTGGGTGTTGGTTTCGAGAACGAAAATGCCAGCGATGCCGAGCTCGTCGTCCCAGCGGTAATCGGTCCGCGACGCGCCTTTGCAACCAAGTAGACGGT
This sequence comes from Sphingomonadales bacterium, assembly GCA_031429915.1. Lineage (GTDB taxonomy): Bacteria > Pseudomonadota > Alphaproteobacteria > Sphingomonadales > Sphingomonadaceae > Sphingorhabdus_B. Next base: position 8,837 of record JANPAM010000243.1, read on the forward strand.
GTGCTTTGAGCGCGGTGTCGAGCATAAATGCCTCGATATCGGCGGGAATTTGAGCCGGGCAAATATGCTCGGTCAGACCGTCGGTATATTTCGCATCAAAATCGTAAAATCCGCTTTTCGGTTTCAACTCGGTCACTGCGAGCGCTTTGTCGCCCAACACGGCCACCGTCAGTTCGCGGCCTTTGATGAACGGCTCGGCGAGCAAACTGTCGAATTCCTGCCACGGCCCTTTGGCTTCACGCGAAATGGGGTTTCCATAGTTGCTGTCGGTTTTGACGATAGCGACGCCGACCGAGCTACCCTCGTTTATTGGTTTCAGCACATAAGGCCGCGGCAGAGGATCGCCTGCATAAAGGCTCTCGCTCGCGACAATCGTCCCCTTCGGCATCGGGATACCTGCGGGCACGAGGCATTGTTTGGTCAGTTCTTTGTCGATGGCAATGACCGATGTCACCATGCCGCTGTGCGTGTAGCGGATGCCCATCAGGTCCAGCATTCCCTGAACGCTGCCATCTTCGCCCGGAACCCCGTGGAGTGCATTAAACACGACATCGGGGCGGAGCGCGGTAAGCACCTGAGCGACATTGCGGTCCATATCGACGCGACTGACTTTGTAGCCCACGCTTTCAAGCGCGTCGGCGACCCCGTTGCCGCTCATTAACGAAACAGGTCGTTCATTCGACCATCCGCCCATCAGGACGGCGACGTGAATTTGTTCACTCATGTCGCATTTCCTACACGCTGGATTTCCCATTGCAGTTCAATTCCAGACTGCGCTTTGACGCGGCGGCGGACTTCTTCGCCGAGCGCCTCGATATCGGCGCTGGTTGCTTCCCCCAGATTAAGCAGGAAATTGGTATGCTTTTCCGAAACCTGAGCGCCACCAATTTGCAGGCCGCGACAACCGGCCTGATCGACTAGCTGCCACGCTTTGTGGCCTTCGGGGTTTTTGAAGGTTGAGCCCCCGGTTTTTGACCGCAGCGGCTGCGAAGCCTCGCGCGATGCGGAAATGCGGTCCATTTCGGCCTGGACCGCGATTGGGTCACCAGCAGTCCCTCGAAATCTTGCGGCGACAACTATCGCACCGTCGGGTAATTCCGAATGGCGGTAGCTGTACTGAAGTTCCTCGCAAGCCAGTGTGACCAATTCGCCACTGCGCATTACAACATCGCAGTCGATTAATATGTCCCTGACCTCGCCGCCATAGGCGCCGCCATTCATGCGGACGAAGCCGCCGACAGTGCCGGGAATAGAGCGCAGGAATTCTAGCCCGGCGATGCCATTGTCGCGTGCGGTCGATGATACGAGAATGCCAGACGCGCCAGCGCCGCAATCGAGGATGCAATCGCCTCTGTTTTCGACTTTGGCGAACGCTTTGCCAAGCCGAACAACAACACCGGGGACACCGCCATCGCGGACAATCAGGTTCGAGCCGAGGCCGAGCGCCATGACAGGTGTTGCCGGATCGAGATCGCGCAATAAGCCTTGCAGTTCGGCGACATCCTTTGGTTCGAACAGCCACTCGGCGCTGCCGCCGGATTTAAACCAAACCAAGGGCGCGAGCGGTGCATCGGCGGTTAGCTTGCCTTCTACTTTAGGAAGGGTCGCTATACTCATGCTTTCGCGGCCCTTATAGCATCGGCCAGTCCCGCCGCCCATTTTGTTATGTCACCGGCACCGAGGCAGACCACCATGTCCTTGTCCTGCAGGATATCGGCAAGCTTGACTGCCAAGTCGGCGGCATCGCTGACATTGGCGGCAGAACGGTGTCCACGCGCTTTTATGCCGTTGACCAGCGCTTCAGAATCAACGCCGTCAATCGGTGCTTCGCCAGCAGTGTAGACCGGCGAGATAAAAACGATATCGGCGTCGTTAAACGCCTGCTGGAAATCGTCCATATGATCGCGAAGCCGTGTGTAACGGTGCGGCTGTGCAACCGCGATCACGCGGCCCTGAGCGCTTTCGCGCGCTGCCGATAGCACCGCGCGGATTTCAACAGGGTGATGGCCGTAATCATCGATGATCGTAACACCGTCCACTTCGCCGACCTTGGTAAAGCGCCGTTTGACACCGCCGAACTTGTCGAAGCCGTGCTTCACGGCCTCGTCACTCATGCCCATCTCAAGCCCGACAGCAACTGCCGCCAATGCGTTCTGCACATTGTGTCGCCCCGGCATCGGCAGCTCAATCCCCTCGATTGTTCGCTGCGAGCCATCTCGCGACGTGACAATAACGTCGAAGCGATTTCCGCCCGGATGGGGCGTTACGTTCTCGCCGCGCACGTCTGCTTGTGCAGAAAAGCCATAGGTGATGATCCGCCGGTCGCGAATCTTGGGCAAAATTGCTTGAACTTCCGGATGGTCGAGGCACATGATTGCCGCGCCGTAAAATGGCACATTTTCAACAAACTCGACAAACGCATCTTTAATCGCATCGAAGCCACCATAATGGTCGAGATGTTCGGGGTCGATATTGGTCACGACAGCAATCGTGCCGTCCAACCGCAAGAAGCTGCCGTCGCTCTCGTCGGCCTCGACCACCATCCAGTCGCTATCGCCGAGCCGAGCGTTCGACCCGTAGCTGTTGATGACACCGCCGTTAATCACGGTGGGGTCGATCCCGCCATGATCGAGCATCGCCGCAACAAGCGAAGTCGTAGTCGTCTTCCCGTGCGTGCCAGCCAC
>JANPAM010000244.1:0-2411 GCA_031429915.1 Sphingomonadales bacterium
CGGGCAATGTCGGCGGTCGCTTCGCCGGAGTTGCGATAGGCCACGTTGGCGACCATGATTGGAACCATCAGTCTCTGCTCGCCAAGCATGAAGCTCTGCATTTCGGTCAGCGGCACCGACAGTTCCATCGACATCGCGATCGTCTCGCCGGGTTTGGCTTCGCCCAGCGCTTGCGGCTTGATGTCCGAACTTGCCGAATGAAACGCGCTAATGGCGTGGCCCTGCTGCGCGCCTGCCGAAATTAAACCGGCGCGCAACTCCATGCCGGTTGCTGCCACATCGCCAGTGTTGGTGAGCCGGAGTTGCCCTTTGACGGACAATGTCGCAAAGCTGATTGTCGCCTTTTCCGGAATGAAATCGAGCGTTACATTCGGCTTTTTGGCAGCAGGCAACGGAGTCGGTATGGGGGCTACGCCAACCGGCTGGGGTGGAGTCGCGCGTTGAACTGGGGCGGGTTCGACAGCAGGTTCAGCATGGGCTTGATTGTGGGTTTCTGAAGGACGTCGTCTTCTGAGCCACAACCCACCCAGCAAGAACATCGCCGCAAGCGCTAGCCCTGCTGCAATCTGCCAATACGGGATTTGGGTTTCTTGAGGTTCTACCGGTGGCACCGGCTCGGCAGCGATCACTTCCGGAGTGTCAGTGGTAATGACCGGTTCGACGGCCTCGGGATTTGGCTCGTCTATCGAAGTTTGTGCTGGCAAAGGTTCTGTTGCGGGTTCGGCATTTTGCCGCTTGGGTCGCGGGCGCGGGCGCGGTCGCTCTGTCGTCCGTTCTGGTATCGTAGAGACCGCTGGCGCCGGCGTCACAACAACCGGTTGAGGCGTTGGCGCGGGTTGCGGCGTTGGCGCTACGCGTTCGGGATCAAGCCGGAAATCGCGCAACTCGGGCGGTGTTTCAGGGATGGCATCTTGCGCCATCGCAACCCCGCCGCCCGCAAAACCGGCCAGTAGCAAAATAAATTTCGGTAGCGCTGTTGGTACGCGCATAAACTCAAACTTTCCCTGAAGGTCTTATGGCTGTGACTATCACTAGCACTGAACGCACAGTGAATATCCCAAACAATTGACACGAGCCGTTTGCATCACATGATGAAGGGACTAAATGGGCATGCATGACAGACCAACCGAATACACGCTTCTTGGGCTCACAAAGCGCATTGCCGAACTCGCCAGAAGAAGCGCAGCTTGATTATGTGGCCAATCCGAGGGCGGGCGCGCTCTATCTGGTTCGGTTTGCGGTGCCCGAATTCACGTCGTTATGTCCGGTTACCGTGCAGCCTGATTTTGCGCATCTGGTCATCGACTATGCGCCTAATGAAACTATCGTCGAATCGAAGTCGCTAAAGCTTTTCCTCGGTTCGTTTCGCAGCCATGCAGCGTTCCACGAGGACTGCACCGTCGGCATTGGCCAGCGTTTGTTCGGCGAAATGAAACCGCATTGGCTTCGCATCGGCGGCTATTGGTATCCGCGCGGGGGCATTCCAATCGATGTGTTCTGGCAATCGGGCGAACCACCCAAAGCGTTGTGGCTGCCCGATCAAGACGTGCCCGGTTATCGCGGACGCGGTTGATTACCCTACTTGAATAGCCCGCCCAGCAAGCCGCGTAGCAACTGGCCACCTATTTTCCCCGCCACCTGCCGACCGACCGACGTTGCAGCCGAGCGCGCCGCCGACTGAATCATCTTGTCGGCAAAGCTTGGTTTCGCTGCTTCGCGCGCAGCAACCACCTGCTGGCGGGCATGTTCTTTCGCTGCGACGGCATCGGCCTTGGCCTGCTCCTTTGCCGCAATCGCTGCTTCCTTGTCGGCAGCGACCTGCGCCCTCGATTCGTCTGCGGCGGCGGAGGCTTGCGCACCCTTTGCGGCTAAAATTTCTTCAGCAGATTCGCGGTCGATCAACGTATCGTATTTGTCGCCGATAGCATCTGTCGCGATCATCACCGCGCGTTCCTGCGGGGACAATGGTCCGACGCGGCTGGCGGGTGCCTTGATGAGCGTGCGCTGCACTATTGATGGCGCACCGTCGGCTTGCAACAATGAAACGAGCGCCTCGCCAATTTTCAGCTCGGTGATAGCCTGCGCAACGTCAATATCGGGGTTAGGCCTAAACGTTTCTGCGGCTGACTTGACGGCTTGCTGGTCGCGCGGGGTGAACGCGTTCAGCTTGTGCTGAATTCGGTTGTTTAGCTGTGCCGCGACGGTGTCAGGAATGTCGATTGGATTCTGCGTAATAAAATAGACGCCGATCCCCTTTGAGCGGATCAGGCGAACGACCTGCTCGATTTTTTCAAGCAATGCGTTAGGCGCATCGTTGAACAATAGATGCGCTTCGTCGAAAAAGAATACCAGTTTCGGCTTATCGGGGTCGCCGATTTCGGGAAAGTTTTCAAATAGTTCGGACAACAGCC
>JANPAM010000245.1:0-1577 GCA_031429915.1 Sphingomonadales bacterium
TGACGCTAACCGACGACCATCCGTGGGCGCAGGCATTTGTAATCATTGAGGCACTGCCTCCAGCGAAAGTTTGAGTTTTGAGCCTCGATAGCATCAACGATTCTGCGGTAACCGCAACGCCCACAGCTACCCCCGAAAAGCGCGGCTGGGCTGCGGGGCTTTGGGCGGAATTGAAGGGCATGTTTTGGCTATTGCTTGCCGTACTTGGCTTTCATAGCTTCATCGCCAAACCATTCTACATCCCTTCGATTTCGATGATGCCTACCCTGCTCGTCGGCGACCGCTTGTTCGTCAGCAAATATCCTTATGGCTGGAGCCACGTTTCGCCAACGATCCCAAACCCAGTTGCGATTTTCAAATGGCTGGTTTTGCGCCAGGAGGTCGAGGCACTTGCCGTGCCGCTTCCCGAAAATGACCAGCGCGTCTGGGGCGAACTGCCCAAGCGCGGCGATATTGTCATCCTGACACCGCAAGGCAAATATCAGGACTGGATCAAGCGCGTCATAGGCCTTCCCGGCGATACCATTTCGCTCCGCGAGGGCCAAATTTTCCTGAATGGCAAGCCGGTCAAACAGGAGGTGCAGCCAGCGCTTGACCTGCCCATCGACGGTAACAACCCGTGCAATGAAAGCGATTTTCCCGGAGCAAAGGTTCAGGGCAATGACGGCACGCTGCATTGCTACCTCCCGATTGTCCGCGAAACGCTACCAAACGGTGCGCAATATGACACCATCGACGCAAGGCGCCGCGAGACCGACGATATGGAACCGGTCAAAATTCCGGCTGGCCATGTCTTCCTGATGGGTGACAACCGCGACAACAGTTCCGACAGCCGTGTGGCCGAAGAACTGGGTGGACTAGGCGGACCGGTGCGGTGGGATCGCATCGGCGGACGTGCGGAGATAATTACATTTTCGGTAGACGGCAGCACGGGTCTTAATCCGGTCAGTTGGGTCACATCCTTGCGCGGCGACCGCGCTGGTACAAGTCTGCGTCCTGCGCAGGAAAAAGCGAGCAAATAACATGGTAGCTACGCGCAAACCTCGAAAACCCCGGGCAGCTCCTGCGGCGGCTGAACCCGATGAAGAGTTTTTCGAAGAGCATGTTGGCCCGACCGAGCTTTACGACCCGCTAATCCGGACCGAGCTCAAAAAAGCTACGGTCTGGATCGGCGTCGCAGTGCTGGTGGCATTGCTGGCTTGGCTATCACAGGCCATATTGTTGATTATTGGTGGCATTGTGCTTGCATCAATGTTTGACGGCGGCGCGCGTTTGTTGGGCCGGGTTTTGCCTATTCCCCGCGGGATCAGATTGACCATCGTGGTGCTGGCGGTATTCGGGTTTCTATACTGGACTTTTGTGTTCGCGGGATCCGAACTAGCGGGACAGGCCGCTGAACTACGAACCATAATCGAAAAGCAGGTTATGCTTGGCGGCGACAGGCTGAAAGCGGCGGGCTTCAACATATCCGCCGAAGATGTCAAAGGCCTCGGTTCTCAAATTTTGAATTCTGTCGGGCGGGTCACGGCGGCAGTTTCGTCGGTCGTCGGCACCGTAACCAACATGGCAATGATGTT
>JANPAM010000246.1:0-22378 GCA_031429915.1 Sphingomonadales bacterium
GGCGAAATCGGGGGTGCTGCTTTTCGCGAGGGTAACCGGCGACTGTTAGCGAGTCCAAAAGATGTTGCTTGAACACCTCGCCAAGCCAAGCAACCGCCGATTGCGCACGGGCAACTTCGGTGCTCGTGTCGGTATTCAGTGAAGGCAAAGATGCAGCCGTCCTGATGGCGGCGGTGTAATAAGCGTTGGCGGCACGGTTGTCGCCAGCGTCGTGCCGGTGGTCAGCTTTGGCGATCAACGCCAATATGTCGGCGCGATTTACAGTCAGTCGTCGTTCGGCCTCGGGTTCGGTTATAATCCCGTCAGGGATAACGGGTGCTGTCAACATATCGGTGGTTTAACCGAACTGCCAGGCGTTTGGCAAATCTTGTAGCAATGAAAGATTGGTGATTTTGCTCAGTCGCGGCGACGGGCTTCGCGCTTGGCCGAGCGGACGCTGTCTTCCATCTCGTGGCCTAGCCTTTCGAACTCGGGCATCATCGACGCCATTGCCCGGGCAAACCCGCCCATCATGCCCATCACTTCGCGGCTTCCGTCGCCCAATCGTTCGGGCAGGTAATCCGCGTCGCGACCGGCCAGATCGCCAACCGTGCTGTCGCGGCGAATTCGCCGATTTACGGTGCCCGGACGAGCGCGCTCAATCGCTTCAGCCAATGGCCCCACGCGCATATTCATCATCGCTCCCGCCATCCGCTCGACAGTGTTCGAGATGCCGTCCTGTACCAGCGGATCGTCCATTCTGTCGGCAATATTCGAGATATCGTCGCCGCGATCGACAATGGCGGGTCTGTCGTCGTCAAGCGCTGCAACGGGAATTTCCTCACCCGTTCCCGAAACATAAACAACGTCCTGCGCCGCCAACGGGGTCGCGAATGCCAAAAAGGGAAGGGCAATCAGAAAACTATTCGAACGCATAATCATCATCCTATCTCGCGACCAAATTCACGTAGCGGCGACGGGTGTAGAAACTATGGCCTTAGCCAAAGCTGAACAAACCGCTCAGGTCATCGCAAGCAAATTAAATGGTTGTATCGGAGCATTCGCTACTCTGCAGCCTCCAACGCCTCGCAGTCGGACAATGGATGCGCCAGCCGGGTCAGCATTTCCTTCGGACACACCTGCCAGAATTCGCCGCGTCGGCGGTCCCAATCTTCGATGATCGAGTTCGACCATATGCTGTCGGTCGAATGGGCATGCGCTTCAACAAGGGTCTTTAATTGACCCTCCCAATAGGCGCTATCGAGCCGCTGCCACACAATGCTGTCGGGGTTGGCATTGCCTTCAAAGCTGCCATTGGTGTCCAGAATGAAGGCCATCCCGCCGGTCATACCAGCACCGAAATTGCCGCCGATTTTGCCGAGTATCACCGCGATCCCGCCGGTCATATATTCACAGCCATTGGCGCCGCAGCCTTCGACCACCACCCGCGCGCCCGAGTTGCGGACGGCAAAGCGTTCGCCCGCCTGACCCGCCGCGAACAGATGCCCAGATGTCGCGCCGTAAAGCACAGTGTTGCCGATGATGGTGTTATGCTGGCTGTCGAGCGGGGAGCTGACCGTGGGGCGGACGATGATCTTGCCGCCGGAAAGGCCCTTGCCGACGTAATCGTTCGAATCGCCGAACACCTCGAGCGTGATGCCTTGGCACAGAAATGCGCCTAATGACTGCCCGGCCGAACCGCGGAGCCGTACATGAACATGGTCGTCCGCCAGCCCCTTCATTCCGTAAAGCCGCGTAATCTCCGAACTGAACCGAGTGCCTACCGCGCGGTGGGTGTTGCGGACGTTGTACGTCAGCTGCATTTTCTCGCGCCGGTTGAACACAGGAGCAGCATCGCGGATCATCTGCGCATCAAGGCTGTCAGGCACTTCGTTGCGGAAGGTCGGGATCGAAAACCGCCGCGCTTCGTCGGGCGCATCGACCTTTGCGAGAATCGGGTTGAGATCGAGGTCGTCGAGATGTTCGGCACCGCGGCTGACCTGGCGAAGCAGTTCGGTCCGACCGATGACTTCGTCGAGGCTGCGGTAGCCAAGCTTGGCGAGTATCTCGCGGACTTCCTCGGCAATGAAGGTCATCAGGTTGATGACTTTCTCGGGGCTTCCACCGAATTTTTTGCGCAAGTCCTCGTCCTGAGTACACACGCCAACAGGGCAAGTGTTCGAATGACACTGCCGCACCATGATGCAACCCATTGCGACAAGGCTCAGCGTGCCGATGCCGAACTCCTCGGCTCCAAGGATCGCGGCAATGACGATATCGCGCCCAGTCTTCAGGCCACCATCGGTTCGAAGTTTGATCCGGTGGCGGAGGCCGTTGAGCGTGAGCACTTGGTTAGCTTCGGACAGCCCCATTTCCCACGGGGTGCCAGCATATTTGATGCTGGTCTGCGGGGAAGCCCCCGTGCCCCCGACATTGCCCGAGACCAAGATAACATCGGCATGCGCCTTGGCGACACCAGCTGCAATCGTGCCGATGCCAGCCGCGCTAACGAGCTTGACGCAAACCCGAGCGCGCGGATTGATCTGCTTCAAGTCGTAAATAAGCTGAGCCAGATCCTCGATGGAGTAGATGTCGTGATGCGGTGGTGGTGAGATTAGCATCACGCCGGGAGTCGAATGACGAAGCCGCGCGATCATCTCGGTAACCTTGAACCCAGGTAATTGCCCGCCTTCACCGGGCTTGGCTCCCTGCGCAACTTTGATCTCGATTTCTTCGCAAGACCCAAGATACTCGGCCGTTACACCGAACCGGCCACTGGCGATCTGTTTAATGACGCTGTTGGCGTTGTCGCCATTTTCATATGGCGTGAAGCGTTTGCTGTCCTCGCCGCCCTCGCCTGACACGGCCTTGGCACCGATGCGGTTCATTGCAATTGCCAGCGTCTCATGCGCCTCCGGCGACAACGCGCCGAGTGACATTCCTGGTGTTACAAACCGTTTGCGGATTTCGGTGATTGCCTCGACCTCATCGATCTCAACCGGCTCGGGCGCGAAGTTGAATTCGAGCAAATCGCGCAGATAAATCGGCGGCAGATCGCGCACACCAGCGGCAAATTGCAGATAGGTCGAGTAGCTGTCACTCGCGACCGAGCTTTGCAACAGATGCATCAGCCCGGCCGAATAGGCATGCTCCTCACCATCCTTTCGCTGCTTGTAAAAGCCGCCGATGGGGAGGCGTGCAACCGCAGTGTCAAACGCAGCCTCGTGCCGGTCCTTCGCGTTCACATACAGCGAGTGATAGCCTTCGCCCGAAATCTTGTTGGGCATTCCGGGAAAGAAGTCATTGACCAAAGCACGGCTCAGCCCGACCGCTTCGAAGTTATAACCTCCGCGATAGCTCGAGATAACTGCGATGCCCATTTTGGACATGATCTTGAGTAGGCCTTCGTTGATCGCGGTACGGAAATTCTGTGTGGCCTCGGCAAGGCTTAGATTGCCGAGCAACCCGCGTGCATGGCGGTCGGCAATCGCAGCTTCGGCGAGATACGCGTTGACCGTGGTTGCCCCGACCCCGACCAGCACAGCGAAATAATGCGTGTCGAGACATTCGGCCGAGCGGACATTGATCGACGAATAGCTGCGCAGACCGTTGCGAACGAGATGGGTATGGACTGCCGCAGCGGCGAGCACCATTGCGATGCCGACCCGGTCAGGGCTGATATTCTCATCGGTTAGAAACAGTTCGGATTTGCCAGAACGAACCGCTTCAACCGCTTCCTCCCTGATCCGCGTAATGGCAGCGCGCAAGCCTTCCTGCCCTTCGCTGATGTCATAAGTGCAGTCGATCTCGGCGGCGAGCTTGCCGAACGCCGACCTAAGCCGCAGATATTCAGCGGCTGTCAAAACCGGACTGTCGAGCACCAGAACATCAGCATTCTGGCCTTTCTCGTCCAGAATGTTGGCGAGGTTCGAAAACCGCGTTTTCAAACTCATCACATGGCGTTCGCGCAAACTATCGATTGGTGGATTGGTGACCTGGCTAAAGTTCTGGCGGAAAAACTGGCTGATGAGGCGTGGCTTGTCGCTGATGACTGCGAGCGGCGTATCATCGCCCATCGAACCGATGGCTTCCTTGCCATCCTCGGCCATTGGAGCGAGGATCATCTCGACATCTTCCAATGTCATTCCGGCCGCGATCTGGCGCTTTGTCAATTCGGCTCGGGTCCAGTCGGGCAGCGTTTCATTGGCCGCCGAGGGCAAATCGGCAATGGTCTGGAAACCTTTGACCAACGAACCGTAATCCTGCTCGGCAGCAATCCGGTCTTTCAGTTCATGATCGCGGTATAGCTTACCCTCGTCGAGATTGACCGCAATCATTTCGCCGGGTCCGAGGCGGCCCTTTTCAATAATTGTTGATTCAGGCACGACGACCATTCCGGTTTCCGACCCAATAATCAGCAGATTGTCATTGGTCAGGTAATAGCGCTGTGGGCGAAGCGCGTTGCGATCAACGCCAGACACCGCCCAATGGCCATCGGTCATCGCAAGTGCTGCGGGTCCGTCCCACGGCTCCATAACGCTCGCCATATATTCGTACATTGCCCGGTGTTTCGCGCTCAATTTCTCATTCGATTGCCACGCTTCCGGTATCAGCATCAGTTTTGCGGTAGGCGCTTCCTTGCCAGAGCGGACCAGAGTTTCGAACACCGCGTCGAGCGCTGCGGTATCGGACGATCCTGCCGGAATAACTGGCTTGATATCGTCGGAGTGTGCGCCAAAGGCGATGCTCGCCATCTTGATCTCGTGGCTCTTCATCCAGTTCTGGTTGCCGCGAATGGTGTTGATTTCGCCATTGTGAGCGAGCGAACGAAACGGTTGTGCCAGCCACCATTGCGGGAAGGTATTGGTCGAATAACGCTGGTGAAAAATCGCCACTCGGCTTTCGAAGCGTTCGTCCTGCAAATCTGGATAGAATACCGACAGGCTCTCAGCCAAAAACAGGCCCTTGTAGACAATCGATTGGCACGACAGGCTACAGATATAGAAATCTCGGATTTGTGCGGCGATGATCTTCTTCTCGATCCTGCGGCGCACGAGATAGAGGTTCTTTTCGAACTCGGTAACACTCACGTCGTCCGGCATCGGTCCGGCGATCATGATCTGCTCGATTTCGGGGCGAGTCGCCTGACCCTTGTCACCGATGACCGAGACGTCGACCGGCACTTGCCGCCAGCCGTAAATGGTATAGCCAGCCTCGATAATCTCGGCCTCCACCAATGTCCGGCAATTCTCCTGCGCCCCCAGATCTGTTCGCGGCAGAAAGACCATGCCGACCGCCAACCGGTTGGGCATTGGCCGATGGCCGCTGTCGGCAATTTTATCGTCGAAGAAGCGCACAGGCAGATCGATATGGATACCCGCCCCATCGCCGGTCTTGCCATCGGCATCGACCGCGCCACGGTGCCAAACGGCTTTCAGCGCCTCGATCCCGGCTGCCACAACGCGGCGTGAAGCCTTGCCATCGGTCGCCGCAATTAAGCCAACGCCGCAAGCATCGCCTTCGAATTCAGGGCGATACATGCCTTCGCGGGCGAGGCGTTCATGTTCGGGAGTGGGGAATTGATAGGTCATGCCGCTACCTTCTCGCGCCGGATTTTAGCTTGCAACCACTGGTGAATATATTCGGTCACGTCGCGGCCGTCCTTGATTGCCCAGACCACAAGGCTTGCGCCGCGAACGATATCTCCAATCGCAAACACGCCGTCGAGGTTGGTCATTCCCGTGGTGTGGTCGACACGGACAGTGCCCCAGCGCGTTACATTGAGGTCAGGCGCACCGAACAGGACGGGCAGATCCTCGGCCTCGAAGCCTAGTGCAGTGATCACCATATCCGCGTTGAGGGTGAAGTCACCCGCAGGGTCGTTCTCTGGCGTGCGGCGTCCACTTGCATCAGGTGCGCCCAAACGCATTTTGGATACGTGGACCCGTTCAACATTGTCGTTGCCGTCAAAGCCTTTGGGACCAGACAACCAGACAAATTCAACGCCCTCTTCCTCGGCATTGGCAACCTCGCGCTGCGATCCCGGCATATTCTCGCGGTCGCGGCGGTAGAGGCATTTGACTGATTTTGCGCCTTGGCGGATCGCGGTTCGGACACAGTCCATAGCGGTGTCGCCGCCGCCGATGACAACCACGTCTTTGCCTTCGGCATTGAGCGCGCCACTGTTGAACGCCTCGACCGTATCGCCAAAGCTTTTGCGATTGGATGCCGTCAGGAAGTCGAGCGCGGCGACTATGCCGTTCAGCCCGATGCCGGGCGTCTTGATATCGCGCGACTTATAAACGCCAGTGGCAATCAGCACCGCGTCATGTTTGGCTCGCAGATCGTCAAGGCTTGCATCGCGGCCAACTTCGAAATTAGCGTGGAAATGGATGCCCGCCTCGCGCAGCCGTTCGACGCGCCGCATCACGACGTCCTTTTCAAGCTTGAACCCGGGGATGCCATAAGTCAGCAAGCCGCCAGCCCGGTCATAGCGGTCGTAAACATGGACTTCGTAACCGGCGACGCGTAAGTATTCAGCCGTCGTTAGCCCGCCGGGGCCAGCGCCGATTATGCCGACCGATTGACCACGTGACGGACCAACCGCGACGGGTTCGACCCAACCCATTTCCCATGCGGTGTCGGTAATGTATTTCTCGACCGAGCCGATTGTTACTGCGTCATGGCCCGAGAATTCGATGACGCAATTGCCTTAGCATAAGCGGTCTTGCGGGCAGATTCGGCCGCAGATTTCGGGCATCGTCGATGTCAGGTTCGATAACTCATAAGCCTCGCGCAACCGGCCCTCGGCGGTCAGCCGAAGCCAGTCGGGGATATGGTTGCCGAGCGGGCAGTGGACCGTGCAATATGGGACGCCGCATTGTGAGCAGCGCGATGCCTGCTCGGCGGCTTTGTCGGGGGCGTAGCGCTTGGCGATTTCGGCGAAGTCTTCGGCGCGCAACGCTGCGCTGCGCTTCTCGGGGAAGGCTTGGGGGGTATCGACAAATTTGAGCATTGGATCTTTTGCCACGTCGCTTCTCCATTGAAGCGTCGCGCATAGCAGCAAATCATTGAATGTCACGCTTATAGTACAAAATAGGTCAGTATTTATGCCTTATATTGCCACCAAGCTAAGCTAATTTCGATCCCGCGCAACATTATTACACAAATATAACTCCGGTTCGGCCCTATCTCTGCCCCAGCCAGATCAATGCAGCGATCCCGGCGATGATTCGGTACCAAGCGAACGGCCCGAACCCGTATCGCGTCACCACCGCAAGAAACGCCTTGATGACGATCCAAGCCACAATGAACGACACCACAAACCCGATGCCGATCAGCCCGAAATCGTCGATGTTTACCTCATCCCGGTGTTTGAATAACTGCAGGATCGTTGCCCCCGTCAGCGTCGGCATCGCCAAGAAAAAGCTGAATTCAGCCGCCGTCTTCCGGTCGACCCCGAGCGACATCGCGCCGAGTATCGTTGCGCCCGAACGGCTTACGCCGGGGATCATCGCGAGACACTGGACCAGCCCGATCATTGCTGACTGCCGAACCGAAAGTGCAGCCACCCCACCGCTTTCTTCGGGGCGTGCGTATCTCTCGACCACCAGTATCGCGACTCCGCCGATAATCAGCGCCCATGCAACGATCACCGCATTTTCAAGCATAATCTCGATGATGTCTCCGAACGCCAAGCCCAGCACAACCGCCGGAAAAAACGCCAGCAGCAGGTTGCGGACAAACGCTACCGCGCCAGCCTCCCACGTAAACAACCCCTTGAGCACGTCAACAAAGGTCCGCCAATACAGCACAACGACAGCAAGGATCGCACCCGGCTGGATCGCGATGTTGAATATCGCCCAGGCCTGCGCGTCATAGCCAAGCAGCTCGGTCGCGAGGATCAGGTGCCCCGTTGATGACACGGGCAAAAATTCAGTCAGCCCCTCGACAATGCCGAGGATAATCGCAACCATCCAATCGCTCATGCCCCAAACCGGCCATGCTTGCGGTAGATGTTGAGCCAACCCTCGGCCACCGCATCAAGCGGCGTCGGCGATATGCCAAGCGTCGCCAGCCCGTCGGTGCCGGTCACGACATTGTCGCTGCCCAGCATCTTGAACTGGTCAGCGGTGATTGGCGCACCGGGCAACCAGCCGGTTGTCCTCGCCAGCAACCCGGCGGCCACATCAGGCATCTCGACAAACACCGGATCACGCCCGATCCCCTTCGCAATCCAGCGGTTAAGCTCAAGCATCGACAGCACATCCGGCCCGCCAAGCTCCATCGTCTCACCACCACCACGAACCAACGCCGCCACAACCGCCTTCGCCACATCGCCGACAAAAACCGGCTGGAACTTCGTATCGGCCCCGATCACCGGCACCACCGGCAACATCCGGATCAGCCCGGCAAAGCGGTTCACAAAGGCATCCTCGCGCCCGAACACAATCGATGGCCGCAGGATCGTTGCCGCCGGAAACGCCGCCCGAACCGCCGCTTCACCCGCCGCCTTGCTGCGCCCGTAATCGGCGTCGCTGTTGGCATCCGCACCAATCGCCGAGATATGCACCAGCGCCCCGACCCCTGCCTCCGCCGCCGCCTTTGCAATATTGCCAGCACCGACATTCTGCACCGCGTCCATATTGGCAAAACTGCCGACCAGATTGACAACCGCATCGGCCCCAGCCACCGCGCGAGCCAGACTGGCTGGCTTGCCAACATCGGCCACAATCAACTGCAACTGCCCCAGATTGCCAAGCGGCTTAAGCGAATTCGCCGTCGTAATATCGCGCTGAGCCACCCGAACACGAGCACCCGCCGCCAACAGCGCCTGAACCACATACCGCCCGACAAACCCGCCGCCGCCAAAAACCGTCACCAACTTGCCCTGCATCATGTGCGCTCCTTACGTGCGGCGCTTTGCACCAGCGGCCAAGCGCTTTCAAGTGGTGGCGGCAGGCACCGGCGAAACGCGCGAAAAAAGTTGGTTAGCGCAGTCCGCCGAAACGCGCATAAAACGGTGCAAGTTGATAGTGGATTGACAGTAATCGTGTAGGAAACCCTTCCTACAAAACTCGGCCCAACAACGTTTGGAAAGTCACACTAAAGTCTCGCCTAAAACGCGACGGCGGCGCAATAAGCAATGGCTGTTGCGCGAACCCCGATCAGCCAGAGGGGCGGTTGACGATTTCGGCAGCAAGCATCGCAAGGCAAATCCTACATTGCAAGTCTGTTCTTCGCTTGATTGGACAGTGACATACGGGCAGTTAGGACCTCATGGAGCTTGGGGCATTTATCGACAGATGGTTCGGACGCGAAGGTGGGGCCGAACGCGCCAATTACGCGCTGTTCCTCGCCGAATTTTGCCAAACACTCGACTTGCCGGTCCCGGACCCTAGCGGAAAGGGGCTTGGCAGTTACGAATTCGAAGCGCCGGTTAAATCCGAAGCGGTGTACGGCGGCAAAGGCACCAAACGCATCGACCTGTACAAACGCGACTGCTTCATCCTTGAGGCAAAGCAAAGTCAGGTCAAACCGGTGAAACCATTCCGGCGGATGCCCCGCAAGAAGCACTTGAGACGGTAACCGACCTGTTTGGCACTATCATCGGCCATACCGCATCGACCACCAAGAAAGCCCCACGCTATGACCGGTTGATGGCCGACGCTCGGATTCAGGCAGAACGGTATGCGCTGGCGCTGCCCAACAATCACAAAACCCCGCCCTTCCTGATCGTCGCCGATATTGGCCGAAGTTTTGAACTCTATTTTGACTGGGCGGGTAACGGATGAGGCTATAGCTTCTTCCCCGATCAGCAAAGTTACCGGATCACGCTCGATCAACTACATGACGAGAAAATTCGTGATTTGCTGCACGGCATCTGGACCGACCCTGCCAGCGTCGACCCACGTTTAAAGGCGGCGGAGGTCACGCGCGACATTGCCAAACGCCTGTCCCGTGTTGCCGAAGCACTGGAAAAGGAACAGCGCGGCCAAAACCCCGGGGCCGCCGACTTTGCATTGGCAATGGGTATAGAGGAAACATCCCTGTTCCTGATGCGCGTGCTATTCTGCATGTTTGCAGAGGATGTCGAGTTGCTGGAAAAAGGCAGCTTCACCTTGTTTCTTGAAGAATCGCGCGGCAAATCGGATCGCTGGTGGCAATCGGGTCTCAACGATTTGTGGAAAGCCATGAACAATGCCGATGAACTGAACCGGTTTTGGAATCATGGCGATGCGTTGGTCCGTCATTTCAACGGCAATCTGTTCAGCAGCGCCAAAGTGTTTGACCTGCCACAGGAGTTCAAAGGGGAATTGTACGAGGCTGCAAGGCGCGACTGGCGCTCGGTCGAACCTGCCATTTTCGGAACGCTGCTCGAACAGGTGCTGACCACTGCCGAACGCGCCAAGCTCGGCGCGCATTACACCCCGCGACCTTATGTGCAGCGACTTGTCAGTGCGACCTTTGGCGATTTGCTGAATGAGGAATGGGCGGGCGTTGAGGAAGCGGTGAGGAATGCAATCGCCTCCCCCCTTGTGGGGGAGGTAGGTGGGGGGCGTGCCGCGTCAGCGGCACGAAGGACTCAAACGTCGAATGATACCGCTACGATTCATTCAGACGCAGACGCGTCTGGCCCCCACCCTAACCCTCCCCACAAGGGGGAGGGGATCAGCGCAGCAATCACCCTCATCCAAACCTTTCACACCCGCCTCTGCGCGTTACGCATTCTCGACCCAGCGTGCGGAACCGGAAACTTCCTGTATGTCAGCATGGAGGAACTGCTTCGGCTTGAGGGCAAGGCGTTGGCGCTTGCCGAAAGCCTTGGCACTGACATCGCCCCCGCCGTCCACCCAAACCAGTTTCTCGGGCTTGAGCTAAACCCGCGCGCGGCGG
Organism: Sphingomonadales bacterium; assembly: GCA_031429915.1. Lineage (GTDB taxonomy): Bacteria > Pseudomonadota > Alphaproteobacteria > Sphingomonadales > Sphingomonadaceae > Sphingorhabdus_B. The sequence goes on from JANPAM010000246.1 coordinate 10,876, forward strand.
TGATTGCCGAGCTCGTGCTGTGGATCGGCTGGTTGCGGCACCGGCTGGCGAACCACCCGCAGGCCATTGGCGATCCGGTATTGCCGACGCTGACCAACATCAACGGCGGCACCCACGGCGGTTGCGATGCAGTGCTAAGGCGAACCGCGACGAGCGAGCCTGACACTGAAAACCCCATGGTGCCCGACTGGCCCGAGGCCGATTTCATCGTCGGCAACCCGCCCTTTATTGGTTCAAAATATCTCCGCGAGTTGTTAGGCAGTGATTATGCCGAGGCGCTATGGAAAGCTAACCCCCGCGTCCCAGCGTCGGCTGATTTCGTCATGCCATGGTGGGACCACGCGGCGCACCTCCTGACCGCCAAAAATAGCCCGCTGCGCCGGTTTGGCTTTGTAACCACGAACAGCATCACGCAGACTTTCAGCAGGCGCGTGATCGAGGGGTATCTCCACAAAAATCCCTCTCCCCCTGCGGGAGAGGGAAAGGCGCAAAGCGCCAGGGAGAGGGGGGCAGAGCGAGCGACAGCGAGCGTGGATGAGACTGCACCGCCGGTAGCCCCCTCTCCAATTGCGCCTAGTCAGCAAGCTGACAAGGCTTCATATCCTCTCCCGCAGGGGGAGAGGAGCCTATCCCTCATCCTCGCCATTCCCGACCACCCATGGACCAAAGCCACCCCGGACGCCGCCGCCGTTCGTATCGCCATGACCGTGGCAGAGGCAGGTGCGCATGACGGTAGGTTGTTAGAGGTAATTGGGGAGCAGGGACTAACGACCGATGATCCAATCATTTCTACGCGTGAATTAGCCGGCGTCATCAATGCGGATTTAACCATAGGAACAAATTCTACGACAATCATTCCCTTGTCGTCCAATCAAGGACTTTCGGCGCGAGGCGTCGGTTTGTTTGGCGACAAGTTTTTGGTTACGGCATCCGAAGCTACACATCTTGGATTGAGTAAGCGAGAGGGACTCGTCAAAGTTTTTCGGCTACATCGAAATGGCAGGGACATCGTGCAAACACCACGGTCTCTACTAGCGATCGATTTATTCGGATTGTCTGAGAAAGAGGTGCGGGTTCAGTTTCCAGAACTCTATCAATATGTATTAGAACATTTGAAACCACACCGCGAAAATAATCGAAGGACGTCTCGCCGAGACAATTGGTGGCTTTTCGGAGAACAGGCTCCCCTATTTCGTCAACATTCAAAGGGGCTTCGCCGATATTTGGCGACACCGGTAACTTCAAAGCATCGCATTTTTGTATTTCTGGATGCGACTGTTTTTACCAGATGATGCCTTAGTAACCATCGGACTAGACGATAACGCCAGCCTCGGCATTCTCTCTTCGTCAGCACACGATGCTTGGACATTTCATGTCGGCGGAGCATTAGGGAATGCGCCGAGATACACAAAAGCCGATTGCTTCGACCCATTCCCCTTCCCAGACGCCACCCCCGAACAGCGCTCGGCCATCGCCGAACTTGCCGAAGAACTCGACGCCACGCGCAAGGCGGCTTTGGCCGAGGTGCCCGGCCTGACCATGACCGAGATTTATAATCTAAGGGATTGGCTTCGCCAACAATCCCCCTCCCCTTCAGGGGAGGGGAGCGCAGCAGCTCTGTCCCCCAGACAGAGCCAAAAGCCGCGCTGGGTGGGGGCTGTCAGTACAGAGCCATTTTCTAAGTCGCGCAAAGTCGACAAGCCCACCCCAACCCCTCCCCTAAAGGGGAGGGGCTTATGGCTGACCGCGCGCGCGACGCCCGCGCCGGGATCGTCCACCGCCTCCACGAACAAATCGACGCCGCCGTCGCAGAAGCTTATGGCTGGCCAGCAGACCTGACCCCGTCCGAAATCGTCACTCGCCTTGTCGCGCTCAATGCCGAACGCGCAAAGGAAGAAGCCGAGGGCAATATCCGCTGGCTTCGCCCCGAATACCAAATTCCGCGCTTCGCAAACGGCACAAAACCCCGCACCGGGAAATCCAAAGATCAATAACCCAACCGGTGTGTTGACAACCGGAGTTGACAAGTCGGGGGCACCAACTAAAGACACGCGCCTACCTGATGATATGCAAATATCCGTGCCCGGATGGCGGAATTGGTAGACGCACCAGCTTCAGGTGCTGGCGCTGGTAACGGCGTGGAGGTTCGAGTCCTCTTCCGGGCACCAATTTCATTGCGTGCAAATGCTGCCCGGAAGGTTATTTGGTTGCGGACTTCGCGCCAGGGGCGGGCACCATTTGTGCCATTCAACATTCATTTAGTATGGGACTGTTAAAACCGGAACCGCTGGCTAATATGATGCCGAGTTATGGGCCTTCGAGGGAGGGAATTTCGAATGAGCAGAGGTGTTGTCGACCGCGTTGGCTGCTTTATTTCGGCCAAGATCGCTGACTTTGCCGCAAACCCGCTTGTGCAAGTCGGGTTTCTGCTGTTTTGCATATTCTGGTTTGCCGCCGGATTACCCGTCGAAATTTTGACTGCGGCGCTGTCGATTATAGCGATTACGCTGACCCAGATGGTGTTGAACAAACAGAATGAGCGTGAGGCCGATGCCCACCGGCGCGATGTGGCGCTTCATGCCAAGATCGACGAGCTGGTTCTCGCTTCTTCGCGGGCGCGCGATGAAATCGCCGGGATTGAGGCGCTTGAGGAAGACGAGATCGAGCGTTTGAAGGCATCGGCCGATGCCCGGCGGGATGCGGCTTCACAACTGGAGGAACCGGGCGGCCCCTAGTTCATACCGGAACGTTATTGCTCCACGGCAATTCACCCGCCTAAGCGACAAACTTGGCGCGATTACGACCGCGGCCCCTTTCCTTTGGTTGGTAACGCCCCTAACACTCGGCTTATGTGGCATCTCCATCAATATCCGCTCTGTCCGTTCTCGCGCAAGGTGCGGTTGCTGTTGGGGGAAAAGGGGGTTGCTTACAGCCTGGTCCGCGAAAATCCGTGGGAGCAGCGCGACGATTTTTTGCACATGAACCCGGCGGGGCGAACCCCGGTTATGCGCGATGTCGAGCGTAATATCACGCTCGCCGATTCGGTGGCGATTTGCGAATATATCGACGAGACGGTTCCGGCCAATCCGATGATCCCCGGCACAGCGCAGTACCGAGCGGAGGTGAGGCGGCTGGTGTCGTGGTTCGACGAGCAGTATTACGGCGATGTCACTCAACCGCTGCTTCACGAGCGGATGAAGAAGCGGCTGATCGACCGGAAACCACCTGAGTCAAAGGTGCTGCGCGAGGCGATGAAGCTGGCCAACGGGCATCTCGAATATATCGACTATCTGCTCGATCACCGTGCGTGGATGGCGGGTTCGACGATGAGCATGGCCGATCTGGCGGCGGCAGCTCAGATTTCTGTAGCCGACTATTTGGGTGGGGTTGACTGGACCGGGTACGAGCAGACCAAGGCGTGGTATTCAATGTTCAAATCGCGCCCGAGTTTCCGGCCGCTGCTGTCCGAGCGGATGGAGGTTATCACCCCGCCCAAGCATTACCAGCTGGTGGATTTTTAAGCCTCGGCGAGCGCCTTCAACTGGTCAGCGCACGCGCCCCAGCCTTCTTCAAAACCCATTTCGGTATGGCGCTGACAATCGCCCTCGGTCCAGTGGCGAGCGGTCGCGGTGTAGCGGGTGCCGCTCCCTTCCGCCGCAATTTCCCATATCCCGATCATGAACGGACCAGCGGGCATCAGGTCGCCGACAATCGCGTCGGTAAAGGCAAAGCGGCGCCCCTCGTCCCACGCAAGCACCGTGCCGGGATGCGGATGCACTTCGCCGTCGGGGCCGTACATCGTGCAGCTTGACGCACCACCGGCGCGGCGTTCGAGCGTGTCGAATTCGGCGCGCCAGGGGTTGGGGCACCACCATTCGTCGATCCGGTTGGCCATGACTTCCCATACCTTTTCCGGCGGTGCGGCGATGAGGCGGGACACGGAGAGCTCCCAGCCATTTCTTGTGTAGCGGTCATATCATCAGCCATTCACCGCCGCCTCAATCGCAGCGACGTCGATTTTGCCCATCATCGCCATTGCATCGAAAGCGCGTTTGGCGACGTCGCCGCCCTGCGCTATTGCGTCGGTAAGAACTCGCGGCGTGATCTGCCAGCTTAGACCCCATTTGTCCTTGCACCAGCCGCATTGGCTTTCGGTACCGCCATTGCCAACGATTGCGTTCCAGTAGCGATCGGTTTCTTCCTGGGTGTCGGTTGCGATCTGGAACGAAAAGGCTTCGCTTTGTGGAAATAACGAACCGCCGTTCAGCCTGATGCAGGGGATGCCACATACGGTGAACTCGACAACCATCAAGTGGCCTGTTTTGCCGCCCGGCGAATCGCTGGGTGCGTGATGCACAGCGCCGACATGGCTGTCGGGGAAAGTTGCGGCGTAAAAGGTTGCGGCATCTTGGGCGGTGCCGTCATACCACAGGCAAATCGTGTTCTTCGCCATTGCGGGCTCCTATTTTTTGGGCTTTTCGAAACGGTAGACGAACTGGTCGGTCTTGCCGCGAATTGCGGGGTCGAACACGCTTTTGGTTCTGTCATCGGTCTTGAGCGCCAACCGCTTGCTTTCACCGGTGAATTTGAAACCGACTGAAACTACTTCGGCTTTCAATGTCGCCGCATCGATGCGGTGAAGCGTGTCAACATCGCGCAGCCCCGAACCTACGGCCGCACTGTGATCGATGATGATATACATCCCGCCGGGTTTGAGTGCTGCAAACACCGCTTTGTTGACGGCTTCTCCGGTTTGAGGAGGTAATTTTGCGCTTCGGAGGTCGTGATAATTCTGTGCGGTGAATACGCGGTCGATTGTGCCGGGTGCGCCGACTTGAAGCAGGTTGCGGATCGCAGCCTCGACATTGGAATATCCCGGTTCGGCTGCCAATGCCTGTATGCCCGTGCCCATCTTGGGGTTGGCCGCAGCGTAGACATCGGGCACCAAAGCAATGACCTTTCCCTTGGGGCCGACCGCTTGAGCGAACAGGCGAGTAAAGTAACCGCCGCCCGGGAGCATATCGACAACTGTCTGGCCAGATTTGATCTTGGCAAAAGCAAGCATCGCTGCTGGTTTGCGAGCCGCATCGCGTTCGATATCGGAGGCGGGCCGAGTGCTGTTGTTGATGGCGGCGGTAGCTGTCACTGCCAGCGTTACCGCGGCTGCCGTGCCCGAGAAAATATACATTGGCCTAGTCATCACTGCTCTCCCTAATTTAGCCAACCCAGTTTACGCCATTTTCGTGTCAGGAATAGTTCAACAATGGCAACCGCGATGATGAACAGAGGAAACACCATCATTTGCCGTTCACCCGCCCCGAAAGCAAAGCTGAGCGGATTGCTGAATTGCAGTAGCAGCGCCGCTACGTTCACCAGAAATGCGCCGACCGCCCATTTTTTTCGTAACAAGAGCAACGCTGCCGCAAATGATCCGGAAAGCACCGCAACTGCATAGGCGGCCCAGGTAACGGGTCCCATCTGGGCCCACATTTGCTGCTGCTCTTCCGGAAGCTTAGCAATGTCTGCTGCGGTCAGGTTCCACTGCATGATGAAGGCGGCAATGCCAAACAGGTTCCATACCAAAAACAGGATGCCGACCCATTTTAGCCAGCGTGGCGCGGTGTTTTCCATAATCCCTCTCCCTTATTCTAGCAATTGTGAACCGGAATTTCTGGCTCCGACCAAACCAAAGCCTGCGCCTTGCGGGTCGACAGCGACCATGCTGAAATCTCCACCGGGTATTTCAATCGGCTCCTGAATAATCGACCCGCCCTTTTCGGCTATGGTCGCAACCGCCGCATCAATGTCGGGGACGCGGAAATAATAGGTCCAGAATGGCACCGGCATCTCCGGCATTTTGGGCATCACGGCACCAAGTCCGAAGCGGCCCTCGGCATCTTTCAGGAATTCATATTTGCCCATCGGCCCCATATCCATTTCGCCCTCCTGCACCCAGCCGAACAACTTGCCGTAAAATGCTTTGGCGGCTTCGGGGTCGGTGGTGGAAAGCTCGTTTCATGCGCAGTGGCCGACAATCGGTTTCAGCGCGGCAAAGCTAGTGCTTTCCGCGTCGGGTTGGTCGACGGGGGGCGTTGGCTTCATGATGTGGAACATCACGCCTTGAGGATCCGCGACAAAAGCCATCCGACCAACGCCTGGAAGATCCCACGGCTCCATGTGGATCGAACCACCAGCATTGGTGACTGCTTTTGCTCCGGCATCGACGTCATCGACCAGAATATAGCCCATCCAGCAGGGCTGCGCGCCACCCGACTGCATCTCCGCAGTCAGCGGCATCAATCCAGCAATGGGACCATTGGACGTGGAAATCATTCGGTAATCCATTGGGGCGTCGGACTTGTCTTCAATATCCCAGCCGACAACGGCGGAATAAAATTCGCGTGCGCCGTCGGCATTGCCGGTCATCAATTCATACCAGATGAAATCGCCATGTTTGTTCGCCATCGTCTCTCTCCTATTTTGAAAATTCGACAACCGGCACGAAGCCACCAAATATCATCCGCTTGCCGTCGAACGGCATCGGATTTTTCTCGGGGTCCATGCGTGGATCAGCCTTTGAAGGATCGGTCATCATCTCTGTCATTTTCGCCATTCCGGCATCGCGGGTTTCTTTGTCGGGCCATTCGATCCAGCTGAACAGGACAGCTTCGCCCGGCTCCGCCTTTACCGCCCTGCGGAAATCGGTGGACTTTCCCTCAGGAACATCGTCGCCCCAGCATTCAATGACTCGCAGCGCTCCCATCTCGATAAATACGCTGTCTGCTGTGTTTGCATGGTCAATGAACTTCTGCTTGTTCGCCTCGGGGCAGGCGATCACGAATCCGTCTATATATGCCATTATATTGTCCTTTTACGTGCTCTGTGGAAAGGCCGCCATATCCATCCAGAACGGCCCCCAGACATGGCCATCGGGATCGAGCAGGTCGCGCCCGTACATAAAGCCATGGTCCTGAACGGGGTTGATGTCTGCGGTGCCTCCGTGCGCGGCGGCGGCGTCAACCATCGCATCGACCTCGGCCTTGCTATCGAGCCACAGCGCCAAAGACACCTCGCTACTACCCACGGCGCAGATCGGGCGGTCGGTGAAGCTCGTCCATTTCTCATGATTTAGCAACATAACCGAAACCGAGTCGCTCCAGACCATCGCTGCTGCGGTATCATCACTGAATGTCGGGTTGATGGTAAAGCCGAGTGCTCGGTAAAAGGCGATCGATTTTGGCAGGTCAGTGACCGGCAGGTTCACGAATAGCGCTTTATTCATTAGCTTTCTCCCTCAAGCTCAGGGCAGCATAAGCACAATATGAAATAAATGCACGACCCGGTTACAGGCAATAAACGGACCGCATTTGGACTTAATCGGGGTTGGTGCCCGAGTGTTCAGTCGAGGGGGATGAACGCCGCGATATCGCGCGGCTTCAGATACAGCGCGTCGTTGTGCGGCACGCTGTTAGTCATGGCGTAAAAGGCTTTGGCTTTTTCGTAGCTCATTCCCATCTCGCGGTAATAATTAAGATACTCGCGGTTGACCGGGTCGCTGTCCGCATAATCATCGGGCTCCATGCCATCCTCGTCGAGCCAGCTATGGACTGCAAATTCGGCATTGGGCGCGGCACTGCGTTTGGCGCCGGCGAGAAATAGTTCAACTCCGCCGGAGCGAACAGAACCATTGTTGGGGACGAATGTCGCAATCCCGGCTTTGCGGACCATTCGAGCCAACGCAAGGTTGGCCTCGTCATCACCAGTGCCGGGGCAGTCTACCATGTCGATTTGGCGGATCGTCGGGAAAGCGCGAAGCATTGCAGCGAATTGCGTAGGGGTGTCGCTTTCGATGCTTCCGTTGAGTTCGACCCGGTCGCGCGCGACGACATTGAAGGGGCCGAAATTGGCTTTGGATTGCGGAGCTGTGGCGACTGTGGAAGCGTCGTCGGCCCATTCATAACTCTCGGTCTCGATGCTGACGGTACTGAGCGCTTGCGCGCTTGTCGACATCAACGCCAAAACACTGAAAGCAAATATGCGAAAGGATGCGACACTCATCATGCCGCTATTTGTAGGGTGACCGATTGCGGAGTAGTGATTGAGTCAGGTTAAGACAGCATTATCGATATTCTGCCGCTGGATGCCTCGCGTAAAACATGTGTGAACGGCTGGTATACCAACCGCCAAAGCTTGCCCAATCCGCTTAATCCGCATCAACCGTTGTTCGCCGGTTTCTGGACCAATCGGCTGGGCTCCCGTTTCGCTTTTCCGAGCATTAGGTGCGACGGGAGCCGACTTTTAATAAAGGACTGACTCCGAATGGTGACGATTGTTTCGACCGTTGCCTATCTCGGGCTGGAGGCACGCTCCATCGAGGTACAATGCCAGGTCGCACCCGGAATGGTTGGTTTCAAGATCGTTGGCTTGCCAGATAAAGCAGTTGCCGAAAGCGGCGAGCGAGTGCGGGCTGCGATCTCGGCGCTTGGCTTGTCGTTCCCCCCTAAACGGATAACCATCAATCTGTCGCCAGCAGATTTGCCGAAGGAAGGCTCGCATTACGACCTGCCAATCGCCCTCGCGTTGCTTGGCGCCATGGGCTTGGTCGATGCGGAAGGCTTGGCGCATTATGTCGTAGTTGGAGAGCTTGGGCTTGACGGCAGGGTAGCCGCGTCGCCCGGTGTGTTGCTAGCCGCACTCCACGCTTCGTCGCGCGAAATGGGGCTGATTTGCCCAGCGGCGCAGGGAGCGGAGGCGGCATGGGCAGGGCAGATCGAGGTCTTGGCTGCCCCAGACCTGCTGGCGTTGCTCAACCACCTTAAGGGGCAGGCGATATTGCGCCCGCCCGAACCGGGCATTGTCGAGCCGCGCGCGCATGGACCGGATTTGAAGCAAGTGAAAGGGCAGGAGACCGCGAAACGCGCTTTAGAAATTGCGGCGGCTGGCGGCCATAATCTGAGCATGGTCGGGCCGCCGGGGGCGGGCAAATCATTGCTTGCGGCCTGTATGCCCGGGATATTGCCAGAGCTGACCCCCAGCGAAGCGCTTGAGGTGTCGATGATTGCCTCGGTAGCCGGAACGCTGGAGGGTGGGCGGCTGATCCGGACACGCCCATTCCGAAGCCCACATCACAGTGCTTCGATGCCCGCGTTGGTCGGTGGCGGGCTTCGGGTCCGACCGGGCGAGGTTAGTCTGGCTCATCTGGGCGTGCTGTTCCTTGACGAGTTGCCCGAATTCCAGCGCGGCGTATTGGACAGCCTCCGTCAGCCGCTTGAAACCGGCGTCGTCAGTGTAGCGCGTGCCAACAGCCATGTAACCTTCCCCGCCAACGTCCAGCTAGTCGCGGCAATGAACCCGTGCCGGTGCGGGCACCTGGGCGATGCCGCGCTGGCGTGCTCTCGCGCGCCACGCTGTGCGGCGGATTATCAGGCAAAGATTTCAGGACCGCTTCTCGACCGGATAGACCTTCATGTCGAGGTGCAAGCAGTCAGCGCCGCCGACCTAGTGCTGCCACCGCCTGCTGAGGGATCCGCCGAGGTGGCGGCGCGGGTGAGGGCGGCGCGCGATGTGCAGAGCGAACGGCTGGCTGGCACCAATATGCGGACCAATGCCGAACTCGACGGCGATCCGCTGGCTGAGCATGCAACGCCGGACGAGCCGGGACAGAAGTTGCTCGCTCAAGCGGCGGAAGCGATGCGGCTGTCAGCTAGGGGGTATACCCGGATATTGCGGGTGGCTCGAACGATTGCCGATCTGGCCGGGGCGGAGAATGTCGGGCGAATCCACATCGCAGAAGCGTTGAGCTATCGGAGGCAAGCGCCACGAAATTAAAATGGTGCGGATGGCGGGACTCGAACCCGCACGCCCTTTCGGACAACAGATTTTAAGTCTGTAGCGTCTACCATTCCGCCACATCCACTTGGGGTTTTCGAAACAGCATTAACCCACGTCGGTCAAGCACTTCCGGCTTATTTGTTAAGCCGCTCGCGCACTTCCTTGCCTGGCTTGAAATAGGGAACGCGCTTTGGCGGAACATCTACCGATGCACCAGTGCGCGGGTTACGGCCTTTGCGTGAGGCCCGGTCGCGAGTTGAAAAAGCGCCGAAGCCGCGGAGTTCTACGCGACCGCCGTCAGACAATCTCTGCATGATTTGATTGAAAAACAGATCGACGATCTTTTCAATTTCCTCGGTCTTGAGCTCGGGATTTTCGCCTTCAAGCTTTTTAATCAGTTCGGACCGGATCATCTGGCTGTCCTTTGTATGCATTGGTCGGATGTCCGACAATCGGGAAACTTCGCGACCAGAAGCACCTGTCATTGGACTGGGGAATAAATGCTGGCAGAAAATTTGTCATTTTACAATGCCGTTCCTGATTTCGGCTCTGCAATAGGCAAAGAAAAAGCCCGCCTCCCGAAAGAGGCGGGCTTTTCTGTGAGAAAAAGTCAGATTTGGCTAGATTGCCAAAAACTACTTCTTCGCGTCTTTCAGCGCTGCGCCGAGGATGTCGCCGAGCGATGCACCCGAATCGGACGAACCATATTGCTCGACAGCCTGCTTCTCTTCGGAAAGCTGAAGCGCCTTGATCGAGAAGTTCGGCTTTTTCGAACGGTCGAACACGGCAACCTGAACGTCGAACTTCTGGCCAACCTGGAAACGGTCGGGGCGTTGTTCGTCGCGGTCGCGGCCAAGGTCTGCACGCTTGATGAAGCCGGTTGCTCCGTCGTCGCCAGCCTGCACTTCAAGTCCGCCGTCGCGAACTTCAAGCACGGTGACTGTGACGGTTGCACCCTTCTTCAAGCCGCCAGCCGAAGCAGCTCCTGCCGCCGATGGCGCACCCTTTTCAAGCTGCTTGATGCCAAGCGAGATGCGTTCTTTTTCGCCGTCGATGTCAAGCACGATGGCCTTGATCGTTTCGCCCTTGCGGTGAAGATGCAAAGCTTCTTCGCCAGTGATGCCCCAAGCGATGTCGGACATGTGGACCATGCCATCGACGTCGCCTTCGAGGCCGATGAACAGACCGAATTCAGTCGCGTTCTTGACTTCGCCTTCGACGGTCGAGCCAACCGGGAAGCGATCAGCAAACGACGCCCATGGATTGTCGTGCGCTTGCTTGAGGCCAAGCGAAATGCGGCGCTTTTCCATGTCGATGTCGAGAACGACAACGTCGACTTCTTGTGATGTCGAAACGATTTTGCCCGGATGGACGTTCTTCTTGGTCCAGCTCATTTCCGAAACGTGGACAAGTCCTTCGATCCCGGCTTCGAGTTCGATGAACGCGCCATATTCGGTAATGTTGGTCACTGTTCCCTTGAGCTTGGTGCCGACCGGATAATTGGCAACCGCTGCATCCCATGGATCGCTTTCAAGCTGCTTCATGCCAAGGCTGATGCGCTGCGTGTCTTTGTTGATTCGAACGATCTGAACCTTGACGGTGTCACCGATGTTGATGACTTCGCTCGGGTGGTTGATCCGCTTGTAACTGATGTCGGTGACATGCAGCAGGC
>JANPAM010000247.1:0-3645 GCA_031429915.1 Sphingomonadales bacterium
GCCATATCGAGCACCATTTCTGTTGTGTTGCACTGCACAATAATGATTCGGGCAGGCGATGTCAACGAAAAATGTTGCACTGCACAATAAATGTCACAAGCGGATATAGTTTGACCGGGGACAGTCTCCGAAGGGGCAGGCCCCGGTAACGTTAAGCGCGATAGTTAATCAGCTAAAGTCAGCTTCTCAAAACGCTCATAATGATGATCGGCTGAACCGAACTGATTTTCGATCATCGTGGCGCGCTTGAAATAATGGCCGATCGCGAGTTCCTGAGTGATCCCGATGCCGCCATGTGTCTGAATGGCATTCTGGCCAACGAACCTTGCCGAGCGCGAGACTTTGGCCTTACACGCTGATACCGCCGCCATTCGTTCCGCAGGGGGAAGGTCAAGCTTGAGAGTCGCCATCGTCGTCATCGATTTCGACTGCTCAACCTCCATGAACATATCGACCATACGGTGCTGGAGAACCTGAAAACGCGAGATCGGCTGACCGAACTGGTTACGCTGGCGAGCATAATCGAGCGTTCCTTCGTGAAGTTTTAGCGTCACACCACACGCCTCGGCACATACCGCGACGGTTGCTTCATCGACGATTTGCTCAATTATGCTTAGGCCAGCGCCTTCGCCGCCAAGCAATGCATCGCCAGGGATTGCAACATTCTCGAAATAGACTTCGGATGCTTGGAAACCATCGACGGTCGGATAATCGCGACGGACAATGCCCGGCAACTTCGCATCGATAAGGACCAGCGATACGCCGCCCGCTTCGCTGCCAGATCCGCCAGTACGCGCGCTGACGAGAAAATGCGTGGCCCAAGGTGCCGCATAAACCACGCCCTTATGGCCGTTCAAAACATAGCCAGCGCCGTCTTTCTTAGCGGTGGTTCGGATGTTCGCCAGATTATACCGGCCCCGTGGCTCGGCATAAGCGAATGCGATAATGACATTACCGCCGATGATTTCAGGGATGACAGCGTCTGCAACCGCGCCGCCAACCGCTTTCAACGCTCCGCCGCCAAGGACTACCGTTTGCAGATAGGGTTCAATCGCGATGACTTTGCCAAGCTCTTCCATAATGAGCGCGTTTTCAAGATGCCCTCCGCCCAAGCCGCCATGTTCTTCGCTGAACGCAGCGCCCAACATACCCAAGTCTTGCGCAATTGCTTTCCAGACCCCCGGATCGCGGCCGGTATTGCTAGCGATCATCTTGCCACGTGCATCGAAGTCATAAGTGTCCGCCAGAAAGCGGCTGAGTGTCTCGCGGATCATGCCCTGCGTGTCGGTGTAGGTGAAATCCATAGTAGGAGGCCTCTCTCAAACTTATTTTTTGTCATCCTCGCGAAAGCGGGGATCCATGGTCTGACCGTAAAGTTTAAACCGACAGCTTAGGCCATTGACCCCCGATCAGGTCGGGGGTGACAAAGACTAGCCACGGCTAAGTCTTAAATTCCCAAAACCATCTTTGCGATAATATTACGCTGGATCTCGTTCGATCCGCCGTAAATCGTGGTCTTACGGGTGTTGAAATAGGTCGGCGCGGCGCGGTGGGCGTAGTCGGGGCCGATGGGATGTTCGTTATCGCCTTCACCGAACCCACGGAAATACGGCGCGCCGTAATGGCCGACGGCCTCTAACGCGAGTTCGGTAATCCGCTGCTGGATTTCCGAGCCTTTGATTTTGAGCAGGCTCGATTCCGGTCCCGGCCCTTTGCCTGCGGCGACACCGGCCAGACTGCGCAGCTCGGTAAACTCGAGCGCGGTCAGGTCGATTTCCAGTTCTGATATCTTGCGTTTGAAAAACGCGTTGGCGATGAGCGGCTTGTCACCGTCCATTTCGGTACGGGCAATCGTCTTGATCTTTTCAACGCCGCGCTTCGACCGCGCAACTGCTGCAATACCAGTGCGCTCATGTGCGAGCAGGAACTTGGCGCAGGTCCAGCCCTTGTTCTCTTCGTAAATGCGCTGATCAACAGGAACGCGAACATCTTCCAGCCAAACCTCATTGACTTCATGTTCGCCGCCGAGCGTTATAATCGGGCGAACGGTGACGCCAGGCGACTTCATGTCGATGAGCAGGAAACTGATGCCCTGCTGCGCCTTGGCATCATTATCGGTGCGGACGAGGAAGAAACCCCAGTCGGCGTGTTGCGCCATCGTCGTCCATGTTTTCTGGCCGTTGACAACATAATGATCGCCGTCCCGAACGGCCTTGGTGCGTAGCGAGGCAAGATCGGACCCAGCGCCGGGTTCGGAATAACCCTGACACCACCAATCGTTGCCCGAGAGGATGCCGGGCAAAAACCGAGCTTTCTGTTCGGGTGTGCCGAAAGTGTAAATAACCGGTCCGACCATCGATAGACCAAATGGCATTGTGCCAATGCAATCTGCTGCGGCGAGTTCTTCAGACCAGATAAATCGCTGCGTCGCGGTCCAGCCGGGGCCACCATATTCGACCGGCCAAGCAGGCGCGATCCAGCCTTTTTTCGCAAGGGTTCGGTGCCATGACAGGAAATCTTCCTTCGTCAGATCATGCCCTTCATCCTGCACAGCGTGCAGATTTTCAGGGTAGTTCTCGGCGATGAAGGTGCGCACTTCCTGCTGGAAGGCAATTTCTTCGGGGCTGAATTCCAGTTGCACGGCGATTCTCCTCAAAAGCGATATTTCGGAAATACCGGACGTTTACGTAAACGTCAACCGCCAACTCATAAAAAGACGCTCCTGTAAAAGAGCGTCTTTTTGCGGTCAGAAAGGTTGTTATCCGGCAATCAAAGTGGCAGCCGCTACAATCAAAATAAGCATCAACAGCTTTGGGGGCACCGAAATGCGGATGGCAAAGTGCATCAGATGTCTCCTTGATCAAACCCAAGCAAGTCGCCTGGTTGGCACTCCAGCACTTTGCAGATCGCTTCTAGAGTGGAGAAGCGTATCGCCTTGGCCTTACCCGTTTTGAGGATCGACAGGTTAGCAAGTGTAATGTCAACGCGCTCAGCGAGTTCGGTCAATGTCATTCTCCTTGCGTATAGCAGGTCGTCGAGCTTAACTGTGACTGGCATCAAACGGTCCCTTCCAGCTCTTCGCGCATTTCGGCGCCGCGTTCGAAAATGCCAGCAAGAATGAACACCAGCAGTATTGACAAAATGCCGTTGAGCGAAATATCCAGATCGACGTTATTTTCCCCGAACAGGTCAGCCGCTTCCCGTGCTACAATTGCGAGGGGAATGCCGATGATTTGCACTGCCACCATCAGCCAGCCGATTGCTTTCAGCCGGACTGCGTTGGCGACCACGAAAGGGTTGCCGTCCTCAACACTTCTGATGATTGCCGATAATTTGCGCATGACAGTCCAGACTATCCCGAGCAATAATATGCCCAGCGCAAAAATGATGTATAATTTGGGATACAATGCCGCAGCATCCATCGAGGGATACTCCTTGGCGATACTGGCTGCCGCCTCAGTCCAGTAAAATGGCAGTATCACGCTGACAAATGTCAGCACAGTTCCGGCTAGGGCGATTAATCCCATAATCAGGTAAACCAGCCAGCGGGTTGTCTTCAATATACGGTTATTGGCAATTTCGGTCATATCGTTCTCCAATGCGATCATTATTGTTTATCAATAAATCTAGCATGCGTGAACGTCA
>JANPAM010000248.1:0-1830 GCA_031429915.1 Sphingomonadales bacterium
GCTGGAAATCATTGCGTCCATCCGCGATGTATCGGCGACAAAACAGCTTGAGCAGGAACTTCGTGACGCGCGTGCTGTAGCGGAACAGGCAGTTGTCGCTAAGTCGGCGTTCTTGGCGAACATGAGCCACGAAATACGCACGCCGATGAATGGCGTGATCGGGTTCACAGATCTGCTTAGCGCCAGCGATCTTGACACAGAACAGCGCGAGCAAGTCGAGATGATTGCGGAATCCGGCAAATCGATGATGCAATTATTAAACGCGATCCTCGATATCTCGAAAATCGAAGCTGGCCAGATGCATATTGCCGAAGAGGCGGTGGATCTTCGTCACAAGGTTCGCAGTGTTGTCCGGTTGATGGAACCTGCTGCGCGAGCGAAGGGGATAATGCTCCGCGCCGACATAACCGACCTAGTTCCCGACTTTATCGTTGGCGATGCATTGCGTCTGCGCCAGATTCTGATCAACCTTGTGGGCAACGCAATAAAGTTCACTGAACATGGCCATGTCGACTTGGTAGTCGGCGTCACCGAAGAACTCGCAGGCTCCGTACTGCGCATCGACGTGAAGGATAGCGGAATCGGCATTTCGCCTGATCGTGTCGGCACCGTATTCGATACATTTACGCAGGCCGACACCTCAATCGCGCGCCGCTTTGGCGGGACCGGGCTTGGGCTTTCAATCACCCGCCAACTCGTCGAGCTAATGGGGGGCAAGATTTCGGTCCACAGCAAAGACGGAGAAGGCTCGACCTTCACTGTGAAGCTGCCACTGCGCGAGGCAACCAAGGAAAAACCTTCCAGGATTACGGCGAGCGCTTTACCCCTGCCGCCTTGCGAGCGGATGCAATCGTGTCGGGTGTTGATTGCTGAGGATAACGACATCAACCAAGCGTTGATGCGGGCGATGATGCGGAAAATTGGCATCGACGCGGTATTCGCATCGAACGGAGCCGAGGCGCTCACCACTGTCACTTTACAGGCTGCCGCAGGTAACCCGTTTGACCTCGTCCTGATGGATATGCAGATGCCAGTGATGGATGGGCTTGAAGCTACCCGCAAGCTTCGTGAAGCCGGGTTCGACGCCGAAACCCTGCCGGTTGTTGCCCTCACGGCAAATGCCTATGCCGAGGATATAGCTGCTTGCCACGCAGCCGGAATGCAGCATCACCTCAGCAAACCAGTCACACTGGCGACGATTAGCGAAATTCTTACAACCTTCGCATTATCGCAACGGCCTATTCATGCGGACAAGGTTTTAAACCCGCCGCAATCTTTAGTAGAGGAAATGCCCGCGTCGTTGGTCGCACAATATCAGGATCGCAAAATACAAACCCTAAAAGAGGCGGACCGGCTGGCCGGGCTTTCTGTCATCACTGATTCCGAAACCGAGCAGTTTATTGAGCATCTGCACAAGCTGGCGGGTACAGCCGGATTTTTCGGCGACGGATCGCTTGGTTTGGCGGCCGGTCATCTGGAACACGAGCTGCAGCTCGCTTCGTTCGAAATGCGTCCTCGCATAGCTTTAGCGGGGCTATCTGCGCTAAACGATGCGCGGTATTGCGTTGATGAGGCCAATTTGTCGGCTGCCTAGTTCGTCCCAACTATTTGCTGGTCATGATCGATCAATCTCCGCGACTTCAGTGGTGGTAGATCAGCTTTTGGTTTGGTCCGGCTAAATAATCGGCAATGGTGTGAGGCAACACCCAACCAAACCTGGCTCAACGACAGCACCATCCAGCGCAAATCAAACATTTATGCGACATTTGCGGTTGCGCAACCCCGTTTTTGGTGCGCCTCGCGAATCGATTCGGCCCAATTTTGTTCCAA
>JANPAM010000249.1:0-1671 GCA_031429915.1 Sphingomonadales bacterium
GGGGATACTCACTGCTGAAGACAAAAATGCTTCAATCAGCATCGACCAATCGACCTTCACCGGCCTTGGCCGTTGCGACCGTGGGCTGTCTTGCGCGCATAGCATTTACATCGGCGATTATGGCTCGCTAACCGTCACCAACAGCCGCTTCGAACGCGGCAGTGGCGGCCATTATGTCAAAAGCCGTGCGGCAAAGGTCGATATCCGCGACAACGCTTTTGACGATAGCCGGGGCCGCGAAACCAATTACATGATCGACCTCCCCGGCGGCGCGACCGGGAGCATAGCGCGCAACGTGTTTGTCCAAGGCGCGTCTAAAGAAAATTATAGCGCCTTCATCACCGTCGCCGCGGAAGGCAAGACGAGGAGCAGCAGCGGACTGTCGATCATCGGCAACGATGCCAGCATCGCGGTCGGTGTCGAACGCGACACGGTGTTCTTGGCCGACTGGTCAGGCGACCGCATTTCGCTTGGGGCGAACCGGCTTGGGCGCGGGCTTAAGCCGTTCGAGCGGCGGTAAATCCAGCTGGAAAGTCACACTAAGGTCTCACCTAAATCGGTTTAGATTGCGGTTACAGCAGCTTTAGGTTTTCTCGAAAACCCCCAGAAATCTGCGCAAGTTGATAGTGAATTGCAACTTTCCGGGAGGAGAAAAATACCTTTGTGCGCTTGCTTCGACGTTGCGTCAGATGCGTTTCATAAAAGCCGCAAAGGGAAAAAGGAAATAAGGCCGCAGGCCATTAATATTGGTCATCGTTCGATAGCGACCGTTGAAAAAGAAGGCGGCTTCGCCGCAAAAAGTTCACCTTTTTATCTTTTTTCCTTTGCGGCTTTTATGAAACGCATTTCCAAACTTGATATCCAAATCTGACGCGTAAACCCCTGAACTTTGTTATTAGCTGATTACATGCCCCTACAGCCATTGGGCGGTTAGCGATGCCAAATGACCTTGGCAGGAAATTTCCTATTTTGCAAGGGTAGATTTAGTCACCGACCCTGACTTCTCCACCGTCTCACAACTCGCTCCAGTATCTCCGCTTCGCCGCCGGTTTCTTGCCATAGTTCGCTGAACAACGGATCTTCCGACGCCGGGCGTTTGTTCTCTTCAAGCGTGTCGAGTGCGACGCGGATGGGAATCGACACACCCTCGCCGCAAATGATGCATTCGCGGTTGCGAAGTGCTGGAATTGAATCGAGAAACCCGCGCGCCCCTTCGGGCATGGCGGCGCGGACAAAGGCTTGGTCGCGGTCGTTGTTGAGGCGCATCGAGATTATCGTGCCGCACTGCGAGAGTACACCTTCGGCGAGGTCGGACGGGCGCTGCGTTATGAGGCCGAGCGATACGCCGTATTTTCGGCCTTCCTTGGCGATTCGTTCGAGGATGGTGCGAACAGCGCTGTCTTTGGCGACTCGGTCGGACGGGATGTAACGGTGTGCTTCTTCGCAAACGAACAATATAGGGCGTTGCGGTTCATTGCGTGACCAGATTGCATAGTCGAAGACCAGCCGCGAGAGCACAGCCACAACGGTTGCGGTGATATCCGACGGAACGCCCGATACGTCGATAATTGATATTGGCTTGCCATTACTCGGCAGCCGGAAGATTTTGCCGATAAAATCAGCCATCGTGTCGCCGACGAGCATTCCGGAAAACATGAAGTTATAGCGCGG
>JANPAM010000250.1:0-15796 GCA_031429915.1 Sphingomonadales bacterium
GGATGCTTGCGGACGAACCATCCGACAACTGGCTAGCATTGCCTGCGGTGATGGTCATATCGGGACCAAGTACTGGCTGAAGCGCTTGCAGGCCTGCCAGTTGCGTATCGGCGCGGTTGCCCTCGTCCTTGGCAATCGTCACTTCTTTTTGAGTGACTTCGCCGGTTTCCTTGTTGGTTACGTTCATCGTCGTGGTAACCGGAACGATCTCCGCATCGAAATAACCAGCGGCCTGACCAGCGGCGGTCCGTTGCTGCGATTGAAGAGCATATTCGTCCATTGCATCGCGGCTAATGTTGTAACGTTTGGCGACTACCTCGGCGGTTTGCAGCATCGGCATATAGATGTTGCCGTGCATCGCGATCAGATCGCGGTCGGGTGCGACTCGCATTTCTTTGGTCTGGACTAGACTAATCGATTCCTGACCACCAGCCGCCATGGCATCGACATTATCGACGATGATGTGTTTGGCCGCAGTCGCAATCGACATCAGGCCAGACGAGCACTGACGGTCCATCGTCATGCCCGAAACCGTTGTTGGCAAGCCAGCGCGCAAAGCGACCTGACGCGCAAGATTGCCCGCCTGAGTACCCTGCTGAAGCGCAGAGCCCCACAACACGTCGTCGATTTCGCCACCGTCGATACCGGCGCGCTCGACCGCTGCGGCAAGCGAATAGCTGCCCAATGTCGGGCCTGAAGTTGCGTTGAACCCGCCGCGATAGGCTTTGCCAATGGCGGTACGGGCGGTGGAAACGATTACTGCATCACGCATGGGAGTAGTTCCTTAAAGTTGTATTATACAAAAAGTTGAGTGATCCATTCAGCCATCAAAGCGGGCTTTTCCTCGCCTTCGATTTCGACGGTTAGCTCCATAGTCTGCTGCCATTGGCCGGGGCGCTTTTCGACCATGTCGAGCAGCTTGAAATGGCCACGAACGCGCTTGCCCGAACGGACGGGTGACAGAAAACGGGTTTTGTTACCGCCATAATTGACCCCCATTTTGACGCCGTCGATTTTGGCCATGTCCGATTTCGCAGACATCACCGGCATCAGCGACAGCGTTAGAAACCCGTGGGCAATCGTCCCGCCGAACGGGGTCATCTTTGCCATTTCTTCGTTGATATGGATGAACTGATGGTCGCCGGTCGCGTCGGCAAATTTGTTGAACATGTCCTGATCGACCAATATCCATTCCGATTTGCCAATCTGTTCGCCGACCTTGGTCGCCAGTTCAGCCGGGGTAGTTGTCGTCATAGGGAATCCTCTTTCTCGACTAAATTTGGCCTATCCTGCCGCTTTAGAAGGCGTAATACAAGGCCTGCGCGTTTGCCGCTACGGTATGCTTATTTACCCAAACACCAGCGGGTGCGAATCAGCTTTTGATACTGGGATTTGCCGGGGCAGCGACGGTGGAATAAGGCATAACTAGCGTCCCATCCGGGGCGGCCGTGTATGTAGTTTGCGTCGGGTAGGCGAATTCGATGCCATCCTTTGCAAAACGTTCGATAATCGCGATGCCGATAATATGCCGCGCCTTGAACATTTCTTCGACATCGTCGCTGTTGACGTCGAACACCAGTTGGAAATCGAGCGCGCTTGGGCTGAATGTGGTGAAGCCTGCGCGGATAAATTGGGCACCATTGGCCTCGACTAACTCTTGTAGAATGCCCGGAATTCTGGCGGCAATGGCTGGCGGGGTATGACAAACCAGCGCCAACGGGAAGTTGACCCGCCGGTAAATCGTGAGCGTGTTGTTGGTGATTTCCTTGTCGAGCAGCTTGCTGTTGCTGATAATTTTCTCTTCGCCGGTCAGCGCACGCAATCTTGTGCTCTTCATCCCAATTCTTTCGACCCGGGCAGTCGTTGTGTCATAGGTCACGGTATCGCCGCGCTTAAACGGCTTGTCGAAGATTATGGAAATGGCGGCAAATAGGTCGGAGAATATGCCCTGAGCCGCAAGACCAATTGCAATGCCGCCGACGCCCAGGCCAGCAATCAATCCGGTCACGTTGATCCCAAGATTGTCGAGGATCACTATTGCGGCAACCGCGAATAATGCGAAGCTGACGAGGATTCGGATCAGCACCATCGCGCTAGCCAGCGTCTCATGTTCATGTTCACCGTTGCCAGCACGGCGTTCCACAAGCCCCAATATTATCTCGCGTAACCAGATTGCGACCTGGATGACGAACGATATCGTAAACAGCACCTCTATCGTTCGGGCCACCGGCGCTGGTGCATTGGCAAAACTGTTGACGAGTTCTACCGCGACCATCACGCGGAAAAATTTGCTGGTTCGGGAGATCGTGCGCGCAATGATCGACTTCATCGCCGACCGGTGTTCGCTATCTCGCGCGATACGGGCGGCTAGCCGACGAAGCCAGCTTAAAGCAAAAAACAGGAGCACAGCCGCCGCAGTTGCGATCATCAGTTCGAACGTGTTTGCCTGAACCCACTCTACAAAAATCGACCAATAACGTTCAATTCGCAAACCCATGCTCTCGATGGCATTGGGATTAACCCGGCCGGTGGACGACCGAAGGGGCGTTAGGGTTAGCATTATCATCGCCGCTATCTAGTGGGCGGCCAGGCAGCATGCAACCTAGGTGGTGGATTCGAGCGGCTTCGCACGGACGGACTTGACTGGTCGCCACGCGGCCTCTTTGCGACGGCGTGCCAAATATGTGTCGAGCCCGATCTGGAGTGCAGTGAGCATAAAGAAAAACGCCTGAAACGCAATGCCGACGAACAGCGAGCCGACCAAATATATTATCTGTGCATTTTGCAGCGCATTTGCCAGCGGCGCGACCCAGCCCTCATCCTCCCGGTTACGTTTGCGGTAAAGCCGCTGAAGGACTTCCATCCTCCAAACTCCGCCCAGCTGGATCATCAACCATATAATCTGGCCGGGGAAACCCTGTTCGCCAAGCATCTCAAAATAGCTTGAATGGAACGCGCGACCTTCATCGACAACTTCTTTGACGGCGGGCATGTCGACCGAAATCACTTCGTCTGAGTCTGCCTTCTGCGCAATATCGTAGCGGATTCGGTTCTGGCGGTACACGTCGAAGCCACCGCCCATCGGATGTTCTTTCACATATTCCCAAGTCCAAGCCCAAACCGCAATCCGGGTCGAAGCTGACTCATCCGCTTTGTAATCTTTGATGGTGTCGGCGCGCTGGGTAAAAGTAGACGGCAGGAATGGCATCGCCGCTAATCCGACCAATGCAACCGCGCCAAGATACAGCATCCGGTAACGCGCATGTCGGAGCAGCAATATGCCGAGAACGGCGATGCAGACAATACCGGTGCGCGCTTGTGTCCCGACGGGGATCAGCAGGCAGGCAAAGATCAATGCCGCCGCATAGCCGCGAACCATCCAGCTTGGCCTGAAAATCGTTCCGTGCTTCGCCAGCCAGAGGATCAGCGGGATGATCGTAATCGCAACGCAGGAGATAATGCTGCCCTCAAACAATCCGCTGTTATCGTCGATCAGGACGACGAGCGCGCCGTAGCCACCGCCCCCAGTTGCGGTCTTGATCCCGCCAGTAACAATCAACGCCGATGCGCAAAGCACCATCGTCAGCACCAATGCTTCGATCCGCAACTTCTTATGCAGCGTGAGCGGCAGGAAGGCGGCGAAGACCAATGCTTTCCATACCCAATTCCACTTTTCAAGCGCGGCCACCGGTTCGGCTGCGACCGTCGTCGTATATCCGCAATACGCGAGCAACACGAGCAGCAGAACCCAGCGCGGTGCAACGCGCACATCCTTCTTGTCGTCACTGACCAGAAATCCCAGGAACGCCAGAGCAAACATTACGAGCGACAACGGTATCGAATTGAGCAGGAAATAGCTCAGCCGCTGCGGCGATACGATGTCGATATACGCGTAAATCAGCGTGAACAGACACGGCCGCTTGAACGCTAGCAGCATGATCGCTGCCAGATATCCGACAAAGATCAGGTCACGCACCGGGCGCGTCCTTGCGGTTTGGTCGCTTGATGGCAAAACCGGTTGGCTCGGCATCAGGGGCAGGCGGTGCTTCCTCGTCGACTTCGGAGCGGTTGGCCACCACCCACAAAGCCCAGGCAAGCAGGCCGTGGCTCAGCAAAATCGATAAATTGTCGATCATTGATCCGGCGGCCCCGCTTCCCCGCAACATTACGGTTGCAAGTCCTATATGGCAGTCAAGTTGACGTCACGTTAATCCTTTTGAGCCATATATTTGGCCGATGTCGCGCATATTACACGTCCTCGACCACAGTCTGCCGCTTCATAGCGGCTACACCTTCCGGACCCGCGCCATAATGAAGGCGCAGGCGGCGGCTGGCTGGGATGTGGCTGGGCTGACCGGCGTCCGGCAGTATCAGCACGGCGAAACCCTCGGCGAGCCAAGCGAGACCGTTGAGGAGCTGACCTTTCATCGTACATTGGTCGAAGCATCGGGTCCAAGCCCACTTCGCGAATGGCGGGAGGTTTCGGCGCTTGCCGATGCGATTGTCGCGCTTCATGCGAAATGGCCGTTTGACCTTCTGCACGCTCATTCACCCGCACTGAACGGCCTTGCCGCGCACCGCGCAGCGCTGCGGTTAGGTTTGCCGCTGGTTTATGAGATTCGAGCCCTCTGGGAGGACGCGGCGGTTGGTAATGGAACCGGCACCGAAGGGTCGGCAAAGTACCGGCTGACCCGCGCTCTTGAAAACCACGTCGTTCGCAACGCCGATGCGGTCGCGGTCATTTGCGAAGGGCTGCGCGGCGACCTGATTGGACGCGGGGTATCGCCAGCGAAGATTGTGGTTTCCCCAAACGGCGTCGACATGGAATTGTTTGGATCACCGCCGCCTGCCGACGCGGCTTTGGCGGAAGAGCTTGGCCTGACCGGAAAGACTGTCATCGGCTATATCGGCAGCTTTTACGACTATGAGGGTCTCGACGATTTGATCGAAGCAATGCCCCTGCTTAAAAACGACTCGCATTTGCTGATGGTCGGCGGTGGACCGATGGAGGCAGCACTTCGCGCTCAGGCAAAAGCTTCACCGGTTGCCGACCAAATCCATTTCGTCGGCCGCGTTCGGCACGAGGAAGTGGAGCGTTATTACAGTCTGGTCGATGTGCTTGCCTACCCGCGCAAAAGGATGCGACTGACCGATCTGGTAACGCCGCTGAAACCGCTTGAAGCAATGGCGCAGGGGCGGTTGGTCGCGGCGTCCGATGTCGGTGGTCACAAAGAGCTCATCGCTGACGGCGACACCGGCACATTATTCCCAGCCGACGATCCGGCGGGGCTGGCTATGGCGCTCGACCAACTATTTGCCGAGCGACATAACTGGGACACCCGCCGCGCTCGAGCTCGCACGTTTGTCGAGGCCGAACGAAGTTGGGACAAGAATATTCATCGTTACGATCCTGTTTACCATTTGCTGCTACGCCGGAACGACATATCTAAAGCCGCGTAAATTCGGCGGCAAATCGCAGGACGGATGAATGGACTCGACGTTGAAGCAAAACCGGCAAATGCGCAGCATGGGCCTTGCACTGGGGGCCAGTATATTGGCGGCAGTCGCGACGATGTTCGTTCCTGTTTCGGTGCTCGAAAGTGTTACCGGCTCATCCGGGCTGTCGGAACTAGTGCCTGCAACGGCGGCGCCATTGGGTGATACCGCGCGGGCGCTAATTGCATTTGGCGCGGGTGCGCTGACCCTTGCGATTTTGGCGGTGGCGCTGTTGCGTCAAAACAATGTTTCGCCAGCGCGCGATGCCGCGGCGGTCCCGGCGGATATCGTCGAGGAAGACGACCGCATTTTCGCCAGCTCGCTTAAAGAACGGATCTCCAAGATCGAACTGCCTAGAATGCCGTGGATCAAGGGCGATGATGATATCACCGAACTCTCGGATCTGCCCCGGTTGCGTGGCGGTGACGTTCATCCCGATGCACCAGCGCGTCGCCCGCTTTCTGCAATACTTGACTTGCCTGTGTTCGATTTGACCGAAAGGGCGGTGGAACCAACGCCTAAGCCAGTCGAATCAATCGAAACTGTTGAGACGACAGAGCCGGACGAACCCGTGGAATTGGTCACCTCCGTCGAAACGGAACCAGTTGCCCAACCAACAATGGTTGAAACCCAGCCGACCTTGGCCGAAATGGTCGCTCAACTCGAAGCTTCGGTGGCGCAGCGTCAGCAGCAACTCGCCGAACTTGAAATTGTCGCTACCAATCTGGCTGCAACGAACGCCAACCCATCGCCTGAGGCGGTTGCCGCAATCGAGCTCTCCCCCGCAGCTATGGAGACCGAAGCACCAGTCGAGGTCCTCCGTCCCGAATGGCGGCCACTGGGCATGGTGCCAAGACCCCTGGACAAGCCAGACGGCAACGACGAGCCGGACGACATGGACGAAGCATTGGCTGCCGCCCTCGCTACGTTGCACCGGATGAACGGCACTGGTCGTTAACGCCCGATACTAAAGGTTTATCACCAACGCTTCGATCAAGATCGTGCGTTGGCCACCAACATCTTCAGAAGACGCCACCGCGATATCGGCGACTAGAAAATTCGTTATCGAAAATTCTCGTTCGGACAGGGATGACTCCCATGTTTCGGTACATCGACCCACAAGCGGTCGGCATTCGATCACTATTTGCTGACCGGCAAAGGTCATACTGCACCAATCGCGTGAAGACGTTAGGTTAAACTCTGCATCCGGCAACGTTGCTTTAAGCGCGCGAACAAGTGGGTGCATTTTCATGCGGCGATCCTCTCGCGCATTTGCTCTGGTTCTCGGTAATCGGCCATGAAGCCGCGAAGCCGATTGGCCATCCTCTCGCCGATTTCGCGCCCGTTTCGCATATCGTGCACCAGCCGGGGATCCCCCGCCGCGATCCGCCCGAACTTTGTCGGCGACAGACCACTTTGCCGCAAGAAACGCTCTACATGATGATTGATGTGCATTTTTTCCTCTCCGAATCAAATAGAACAAAACTAGAACACAGCTGATAGGCAAAATCCTACTTGTCTAGGAAAAATCCTAATGCTAGGAAAGAATCATGACCAATGAAGATCCACGAGCAACCCTCGACAGGTTGATTGCCGATAATAAGGACGATTATGCGGGATTGTCGAAGCTGCTTGGCCGCAATGCTGCGTACATTCAGCAGTTTATCAAGCGCGGCAGTCCAAAGCGGTTGCCGGAAACCGAGCGCGGCATATTGGCTCGGTATTTCGGTGTGGATGAGCAGGTATTGGGTGGCGCTGCTCCGTCAACGGCCCGTTCGGGGTTGCGCTTGATCCCCAAGCTCTTGGTGGGCGCGTCAGCCGGCCCCGGTGCACATAACGATGCCGAGGCGCTCGCAGGCAAAATCGGCTTCGACGAGAAATGGCTGCGCAAAATGGGTGTCGATCCCAAACAATTGTCACTCATCCGCGTCGAAGGTGATTCGATGCTGCCGACGCTCGCTGACGGCGACGATATCATGGTTGACCGCGCAGCCGCCACCGCGCCGCTCCGCGACGGCATCCATGTCATCAGGATGGACGATGTGTTGATGGTGAAACGAGTGGCGCGAGGTCCGGGTGGGCGGCTGTCGGTGCTATCGGACAATCCGGCGTATCCCGACTGGGCAGATGTCGACGGACCGAGCGTGACGGTGATCGGGCGGGTTGTGTGGGCGGGGAGGCGGTTGTGAGGCCTTGCAAGCGATAGTCCCCTACGCCACATAGTCCCTATGTCCAATGTCACCTCATCGCTGAACGCTCAGCCGCCGCTCAAGGCCGCCATAATCCCCGTCACGCCGTTGCAGCAGAACTGCACCTTGTTCTGGTGTACCCAGACTAACAAGGGCGCTCTGGTCGATCCGGGGGGTGACTTGCACAAGCTGAAGGCGGCAGTTGCTCAAACCGGGGTCGAGCTTGAAAAAATCCTTATAACCCACGGCCATATCGACCACTGCGGCGAGGCCGGGATACTCGCGAAAGAACTGGGGCTGCCGATTGAGGGGCCGCATGAAGAGGACCGGTTCTGGATCGATCAACTCGCCGAGGATGGCCGCAAATACGGCGTTAATGGCCAGGTGTTTGAACCCGATCGCTGGTTAGTCGATGGCGATACCGTGACTGTCGGAAACCTGACACTCGATGTGATCCATTCCCCCGGCCACACGCCCGGCCATGTCGTGTTTCATCACGCGCCGTCGAAGCTCGCGATTGTCGGTGACGTCTTGTTTCAAGGCTCGATTGGCCGCACCGATTTTCCGCGCGGCAATCACGCTGACCTGATCAATGCGATCACGCAGAAATTATGGCCGCTAGGCGACGATGTGACCTTTATCCCCGGTCACGGCCCGACCAGCCAGTTCGGCTATGAACGGCAGAACAACATGTTTGTCGCCGATGACGTGCTGGCGGCGCGGTAGCTCAGAGCATCGCTGAGTAAACGCGCCACAATGCCCATCCGGCAAGGCCGATCAGAGTCACAAACGTGATCAACGTTCCGACCATCCGGCCCTTGCCGAGCGAACCGCCGTCCATACCGAGCCCATGTGCCAACCGCCCGATGATGTAGAGTATGCCGAGCCCCCAAAGCCAGTTATTGGTCCCGCCGGTTGCTTCCAATGCAATAATTAGAACTAAAACAAATGGTGCGCTCTCTACAAAATTGGCGTGCGCGCGCATCCGGCGGATCAGGAATTCGTCGCCGCCGTCGCCGATTGACACGCCGCCCTTGGTCCGCGCCTGACCGCAGCGGATCATCAGCCAAAGGTTGACCAGCGCAGCGCCCGCCGCGATTGTTAGTGTTACCGGTAGTGTAAGCATTAAATAAATCCTCCCTCTTTGTGGGAGGGGGCATAACCCCTATCTCTCGGCTTGCAAAGGACAGAAAAAGCGGTATAGCGCGCCGCTCACACGGACATTTCCGGGTTTTGAAGTTCGATTCTGGCGTTCACTTGCCATGACCGGCTTTATTGCCTATTATGCGCCAGAACTTATTGATTTTGAAATGGAACAGGTGCCGAAATGGCTGTCCCCAAAAGAAAAACATCACCATCCAAACGCGGCATGCGTCGCAGCCATGATTCGTTGAAAGTCGCGGCATTTCAAGAATGTGCAAACTGTGGCGAACTGAAACGTCCGCACCATCTGTGCGATGCCTGTGGCCATTATAATGGCCGCGAAGTGATGGCGGTAGCCTGACCTTACCCTCCCTCAAGGAGAAAAGCTGGTGACCATGAAGCCGCGTATCGCCATTGACGCGATGGGCGGCGACGAAGGCGTGCCTGTTATGATTGCGGGTGCGGCGTTGGCGCGGCACCGCCACGAAAGTTTTAAATTCCTGTTGGTCGGTGACGAGGTGGCAATTAAGGCCGCGCTCGACAATCATCCCAACTTGCGCGCCGCTTCCGAAATTCTGCACACCGATGGTATTGTAACCGGCGACGACAAATTGAGCGCCGCTCTTCGAAAATCCAAAACCAGTTCAATGGGTCTGGCGATCAATGCGGTTAAAACCGGCGACGCCAGTGCTGCGGTCAGCGCGGGTAATACCGGCGCGTTGATGGCAATGTCGAAGCTTGCTTTGCGAACAATGCCTGGCATCGACCGACCCGCGCTCGCGGCGTTGCTGCCAACTCTCGAAGATACCGACGTGGTCATGCTCGATCTCGGCGCTAATACCGAATGCGACTCTAAAAACCTCGTTCAGTTTGCGGTGATGGGTGCTGCCTATTCGCGCATTATCTTCGGCTTTGACCGCCCCCGCGTTCGCTTGCTCAACATTGGCACCGAGGAAATGAAAGGCACCGACGAGTTGCGTGATGCCGCGCAGCACCTGCGCGACGCAACTGGCCTGCACATGGATTTTCAGGGCTTTGTCGAAGCTGACAAGATTAACCGTGGCGAGTGCGACGTCGTGGTCTGTGACGGCTTCACGGGCAACATCGCGCTAAAGTCAATCGAAGGCACGGCGCGCTTTGTCACCGATTTGCTCAAGCGCGCGTTCACCAGTTCGATCCGCTCGAAATTCGGTTTTCTGGTGTCTCGTCCAGCGACCGATCTGCTTCGTCATCATCTCGATCCCAACAACCACAATGGTGCTGTATTTATGGGACTGAACGGCGTCGTCGTCAAAAGCCACGGCAGTGCGAATGTGGCGGGGGTAGCCAATGCAGTCGAGGTCGCAGCGCGGCTGGTCGAGGAAGATATTACCGCGCGGATCGAACAGGATCTGGCCCGGATTGACGCTGCATGACCGATGTTGCGCTTCGGGCCGTTATGAAAGGCACCGGTTCGGCGCTACCCGAAAACCGCGTTTCAAATGCGGAATTGGCTGCAAGGGTCGATACTTCGGACGAGTGGATAGTCGAACGAACGGGCATCAAATTCCGGCATATCGCTGGGCCCCATGAAACAACGGCTACACTAGCGACCGACGCCGCGCGCAGGGCGCTCGACTCGGCCGGAATGACTGCGGCGGATATTGATCTGATTATCGTCGCAACCGCCACTCCCGACCAGACCTTTCCGGCGTCAGCCACAATCGTGCAACACGCTCTCGGCTGCAACGGCGGCGTCGCGTTCGATGTAGCTGCGGTATGCTCGGGTTTCCTGTACGCGTTCTCGGTTGCCGAAAGCATGATCCGCGCTGGCTCGGCCAAAAACGCGTTGGTCATCGGCTCGGAAACGTTCAGTCGCATTCTCGATTGGGAAGATCGCACGACCTGCGTGCTCTTCGGCGATGGCGCGGGCGCTGTTGTGCTCTGCGGCGAAATTGGAACACGCGGAGTCATTGCAACACGGCTTCATGCCGATGGCAAACACAATGAGCTGCTCTATGTCGACGGCGGTCCTTCCACAACAGGGACTGTTGGCAAACTTCGGATGAAAGGCCGCGAAGTATTCCGCCATGCCGTGACGAATCTTGCCAATGTAATGACAGAGACGCTCGCTGTGGCCGAAATTGATGCCAGCGACGTCGATTGGGTGGTGCCGCATCAGGCCAATGCGCGGATTATCGACGCGACAGCGAAGAAACTCGGGCTCGACCCCGCAAAGGTTGTCATGACCGTCGACCAACACGCCAACACATCGGCGGCATCGGTCCCGCTAGCGCTCGACGTTGCGGTGCGTGACGGACGGATCAAGGCCGGCGACATCATCGTGCTTGAAGCAATGGGCGGCGGCTTTACCTGGGGAGCATCTGTCGTTCGAATGTAACGAGATATTGCAGACATCGACGTTTTACATTGCCAATCATCTAATATATAACGTTACTCTCTCAAAGGGGGGTCGCACTGCCGGAGATAACTTTATGGCCGACGCTGGAACTCTCACTAGGGCCGATTTGGCCGAAATGCTCAATCGCCAGGTCGGGCTTTCGCGCGCCGATGCGGCGGCGATGATCGAATCGATTCTTGATCACATGACGACTGCGCTTATCGATGGCGAAAATGTCAAAATCTCGGGCTTTGGTACCTTCGTACTTCGCGACAAGGGCGAGCGAATCGGTCGAAACCCGAAAACCGGCGTAGAAGTACCAATCACCCCGCGCCGGGTTCTGACCTTTCGCGCCAGTCAGGGCATGAGGCAGAAGGTCAAGTAATGGAGAAGGCCGCAGACGCCTTTCGAAGCATCGGCGAAATGGCCGAAGAGCTCAACGTCCGCACGCACATCTTGCGTTATTGGGAAGAACAGTTCCCGATGCTTCGTCCGCTGACCCGCGCCGGTGGACGCCGCCACTACCGCCCCGGCGACGTCGCGATGCTTCGGACGATCAATCGTTTGCTGAACGAAGAAGGCTACACAATCAAAGGCGCACGCAGGTATTTGGTGACTGGCGGGGGTAGCGTTGCGCCGGCGCCAGGCGTATCAGCTGATAATGAACAGCCGTTCGATATCGACGCATTGCGTGCCATACGAGACCGATTGACCGCTGCGCTAGCTGCTGCCTAAACGCCCATATCCCGCGCATAAACCATGTCGCGGAATGCGACCTCACCAACCATGAAAACCGTTTCGCCGATACAGGCAAAACCGTTGCGTTTGTAAAAGGCAATTGCGCGCGTGTTGACCTCGTAAACGGCCAGAAGCAGGCGTTTTGCCCCTCGTGCCAATGCGATGTTAAAGGCCTGTTCCATCAACGCCCCGCCATTGCCGCCGCCCTGCCAAGGCCCGAGCATGTAGATCCGTTTGAGTTCAAGGTCGCCCGGCTGCTGCAACTCGGGATGCTCAGGCGGGACTAGCATCACATAGCCGACGGGTGCGCACAGTGGCGTTTCGCCGATAACGATATCGATTTCGGGGTCGGACAATTTTTTGCCATAATATTCGACACTGTGTTCGGTGTTGAGATGCTCGATCAGGGGTTTGCCCGGATGGTCGTTCGCAAAGCTGGCCAAGAACGTCGCTGCGCCCAAATACGCCAACGCCTCGGCATCCTCCAGGCCCGCCTTACGCCACGTTACCGGCGTCATTCGTCTTCCGGCCCCAATTCAGGGTCGAGATCGCGCGGACGGATAAAATGCGTTAGTCTGCCGCATTTGCGATCAATGTCGGCCCAGCGTTCTATGTCCAATTCCATCCGTGCCAGCGCCCCGGTCGGATATTTCTCCCAAACGACATCGCGAAGTGGCGAACTGCCGTCATCGGCGACGATGTCGAACACCAGGTCTTCCATCCCCGGATTATGCCCGACCATCAGCACGCTTTTGAATTCGGCTGACTGGTCGCGAAGCACGTCCATCAATGTCGCCGAAGACGCCAGATAAATCCGACGGTCCCATGTCGCGTCGATTCTTTCACCGGTGCCTTTGACAAACTGGTCGATGGTGTCGATCACCCGAACCGCCGGGCTGGCAACGACATGATCGAAAGTCAGACCTTCGCGCTTCATCCATTTGCCAACCACGACCGCTGCCTTTTCCCCACGCTTGTTCAGCGGCCGGTCAAAATCGCGTGGAATTGCATCGTCCCAGCTCGATTTGGCATGGCGAAGCAAAGTTAAAGTCAGCGTCAAATCGGGTTTCTCTCATCCATTATCAAGCCAATGTCCTGCCGCAAATTTGTTACGGGGGAAAGACCTGTTTTGATGGATTTTACCGCTTCGTCCAATGTCACGCGGCGTATAGGCGTGCCGGGCGGGAAAGCAGTCAGCAACCGGCTTGGCACCGCCGAAGATAGCAAAACGAAATGCCCTTTATCGCCAGCGCTTCGGATCAGCCGCCCGAACGCCTGTGCCAGTTTCGCCCGGATCATCCGGTCGTCATAATCAGTGCCGCCGTATGACAGCCTACGCGCCCGGTGGAGGATGTCAGGCCGCTGCCACGGCACCTGCTCCATAATAACCAGCCGAAGCGAATGGCCCGGCACATCTACGCCGTCACGCAAAGCATCGGTGCCGAGCAGGCTGGCGTGTGGATCGTCGCGGAAGATATCGACAAGCGTACCGGTGTCGATCGGATCGACATGCTGGGCATAAAGCGGCAACCCGTCGCGTGCCAACCGGTCGGCAATCCGCGCATAGGTCGAACGCAATCGCCTGATCGCGGTGAATAGTCCAAGCGCTCCGCCGCCCGAGG
Source organism: Sphingomonadales bacterium (assembly GCA_031429915.1). Classification (GTDB taxonomy): domain Bacteria; phylum Pseudomonadota; class Alphaproteobacteria; order Sphingomonadales; family Sphingomonadaceae; genus Sphingorhabdus_B. Next base: position 13,569 of record JANPAM010000250.1, read on the forward strand.
CACTAATCAGCGCAGCATAGGCTCCGGCAAGCGCTGGCAGGTCGCCCCGCTTCACATCAGTAACAATCAAAACCTCGGCCTGGGCAGCGTAATCAAACGGACTGCTCGCCGAAAAATGCTCGGCTTCGTTGTCTAGATGGACCGCGCCAGTGCGCCCCTCGGCATTCGCCCAGTCGCCCCCGCTCCTGAGCGTCGCCGATGTCGCTAGCACACCGTGGCTTGGCTTCAGCACGATGTCTGCCACTGGCTTCATCGGGTCGAGCCAGCGCCGGTGCATCCCCACATCCATGTCGCGGCCCTCAAAGCGGTCGACCGCCAGCCAGTCGACAAAGTCTGGATCGACCGGCCCGACCGCTCGCCCGAGCATCGCGATCCACGCGCGAACTGTGTCGATGCGCCAGCTAAGGCTCGCCATCGCGCCTTCAACGCGAGCGCGCGCTCCCCCGTCGAGCCAGTCGGGAGGATCGGCGATCATCGCCTCCAAACGCCCGCCAAGCACGGTTAGTGGACGCACCAGTGCCTCGAGCGCAACGGCGGCATCGGCGACCGCATCGACTACTCCGGGGTGCGGGTCGGCGAGTTCGGTTTCGAGCCCATAGCCAGCGTCAGCCGCATTGCTCTCGTCGCGAGCGAACACCATCGTGCGGATTGCCGACAGCAACCGTTCGAGCGGCCCTGACGGCATATTCTCCGCAATGCGACCCAGCCAGCCATCTCCAGGCAAAGCCTCTGCGGCAACGCGCGCCATCTCGATGGCTAACCCGCCTTCCTCGTCATAGGATGCAACATCGGCAAGTCGCGCCGACAATCCCCGCCGCCGACCGCGTGCTTTGCCTTCAGGGCCGATCACCCAGCGGCGAAGCTCGACCGTTTCCTGACCCGTCAATGCTGCTGCAAACATTGAGTCCGCTGCATCGAAAAGATGATGGCCTTCGTCGAAGATAATCCGAGTCGGTCGGCTCATCTCATCCCGCCCGCGTGCTGCATTCACCATCATCAGCGCATGGTTGGCGATGACGATGTCTGCATGGGTGCTGGCGCGGGCGGCGCGTTCGATGAAGCATTTTTTGTAATGCGGGCACCCGGCGTAGATGCACTCGCCGCGCCGGTCGGTCAGCGCGGTCGATCCGTTGCGGCGGAAAAGCGTTGGCAACCATCCGGGGAGATCGCCGCCGATCATATCGCCGTCTTTGGTGAAGGCAGCCCAACGAGCGACCAGATGCGCAAGTGTTGCCGCGCGACCGGCAAAGCCGCCTTGCAATGCGTCCTCAAGGTTCAACAGGCACAGATAATTTTCGCGGCCCTTACGCACGACGACTTTCGATTTGAAGGTCTCGGCATCGGGATAAATCCGCTTGGCTTCGCGCACCAGCTGCCGTTGCAGCGCTTTGGTGAAGGTCGAAATCCACACCGCGCCGTCTGCGGTGCTTGCCCAGAGTGACGCCGGAGCAAGATAGCCAAGCGTTTTGCCAATACCGGTGCCAGCCTCGGCAAGAACCATATTTGGCTCGCCCTTGCGTGCGCGGGGGGCAAAGACTCTCGCGGCAGCTTGAGCAAAATCGCGCTGGCCCTGCCGCGTTTCGGCATCGCTACCGACCAGCGAAGCGAGCTGTGTCTGCACTGCACCGGGGTTCAGCGTAATGACCCGAGGTGCCGTTCGTGGCGGCGTCTCCTCCCACTCGGGGAGTTTTGAAAACAGCCAGCGTTCTGGCTTTTCGGGCTTAGCGAGATACCGCGCCACGACATTCGCCCAAGGCCAGCGAAGCCGCGCCAGGTTCTGCGCTGAATCCCACGCACCCTCACGTTCCGGCCATGTTGGATCGGTCAGCGCGGCGAGCAGCGTCTGCGCGGCGATAAGGAGGAAGGGAGCGATTGTCTCATCATGCGCAGGTGAGGGAACACCCAACACCCCGGCTAACCCCTTTGCCGTCGGCACGACAAACCGCGCCGGATGCACGAACGCAAACAGCTCGAGCAAATCCAGCCCCGACAATTCAGCATAGCCCAACCGCTGCGCGACTAACGGTGCGTTGAGCATGATCATTGGCGTTTCAGCGGCTCGCCCAACCGCCTCACCTTTGCCAACGGTTCGAACCTGTCCGTCAGAGGTCGCCAACCAGATACCGGCATGGCTTGCATGAAGCGCGGGGAAGGGCAGTTCGGGCGGCGTGCTTGTCACGCTGCGGCCATAGCGCTAACGGGAACGTATGGGAAACGCTTTGGCTAGG
>JANPAM010000251.1:0-8615 GCA_031429915.1 Sphingomonadales bacterium
AAAGCGATGCGCCACGCCGGAAGCGCGGCGCGATATTCCGGGCTTTCTGTGGTAACGCGGGTGGCGGTTGAGCGTGGCTTATCGTCTGATTTCCACGCCGTCCGCGCGATCTTGGTCGCGAGAGTACCATCGACGGGGGGAAGTGCAGCGCCGGTTGCTGCATCGAATAGCTTGACGCCCTTGGCAGTCGTCACTTCGGCAATGGGCCGACTGTCGAGCATGTGCCAAGTCATCGCCTCGACTGGTGCACCTGCCTGAGCGACTATTCGCTGCGGCGCGACCAATGCTATTCCGGCTGGGATCGACATGACGCTGTCGCGATCAACGAGATGCTCGCCGCGTACCTGTTCAATCGGCAGGAAACTCATGATGACGCCGCTGGCAAACCATATGAGCAACTGCGCGCCGATAATCAGCGCAAGCCATTTGTGAACGCGGCTCGCGGCGACGTGGAAGCGAGTGCGGCTTCGCATCAAAACCAGAAACGGATTCCGGCGACTAGACTGGTCACGTCAGCATCCTCCCCAGCCGCGCGAGCAAAGCGCGCTGTATCCCCGACTTTTCTCGCCCACTCAACCCCGACATAAGGTGCGAACTCCTTGACGACCTCATAGCGCAAGCGAAGCCCCAGTTCGAGATCGGAAAGACCCGAACCTATACCGCCCTCGGGCACATCCTGAAGCGCAAAATTCGCTTCGGCGCGCGGCTGCAAAATCAGGCGTTGCGTAATGCGCTGATCGTAATAGCCTTCGAGCCGTCCAAGCACATCGCCCTTGTCCGACAGGAACAGCGCGCCCTCAACTTCGAACCAGTAAGGCGCAAGGCCTTCAAAACCAACAGTTGCATAAGTGCGTTTAGGACCCGGTCCCACATCCTGACGGACACCAGCTTGCAGGTTAAAATAGGGGTCGATAGCGCGGCTGTAGAGCAACTGGACTTCCGCCTCTTCGATGCCCTCGCCGAACGCGCCTTCGCCCTCGGTCTTGACGGTGACGCGGTTGATGTCGCCGCCGTACCAGCCCTCGCCATCCCAGCGGAACCCGTCGCGGCCGTTGCGCGCCTGATATTCGGCGAGGTTGAAGGCGAGGAAGGCGATCTTCTGAGCGCCATTTTCCTTCATCATCTCGTGTCGCGATTCTTCCATTTCGGCTGGCGAAAAGATTCGGTCGGCATACCAGTCATCCGGAGCTGCGGGAGCAGGCGCATCGCCCGGCGGCAAATCGGTGCCGCTCCGCGTCTCCGGCATTTCATTGTTTTGCGGGGGCGCGGTAGTCTTCGGCGTGCAGTGGCCCATTTGCGCATGTTCGGGCGGACAATCAGGATCGACATATAAAGACTGCACTGGCGGTGTCGTCGTCTCCATATCAACCGCTGCTTCAGGACCAGCTTGGCTAGAGCTTGCCTCGTTCATAGCACAGTGACCCATTTTCGAATGTTCTGGAGTGCATTGGGTCACCGAGGGCTGGGCAACCGACACTGCCGACTTTTTCGTGCTTGGGGTCGAGCTATGACCCCCATGTTGCGCGGCGACAGGCGCGGCAAGCCCCAGAGCCAGTGCGCTTCCGATGAGCAAACCAGCGCGCTTCACGCTGCTTCTCCGCGCGGGCGAACGCTGACGACGCGCATCATCCCGGCGTGCATGTGGTAGAGCATATGGCAATGGAACGCCCAGTCGCCGAGCGCATCGGCGGTGAAGTCGAACGACGCCGTGCCGCCGGGCTGGACCAGCACCGTATGTTTGCGGGGTGAGTGATCGCCCTTGCCGGTCACCAGTTCAAAGAAATGCCCGTGGAGATGGATCGGGTGGCTCATCATCGAATCGTTGATGAGGTTGATCCGAACCCGCTCGCCTTCAAGGAACGGGATTGGTTCGTGATGGTCGGACATTTTCATGCCGTCGAACGACCACATAAAGCGCTCCATATTGCCGGTCAGGTGGATGTCGAGCGAACGGTCGGGGGCGCGGACGTCGGGGTTGCGGTCGAGCGCGACAAGGTCGTGATAGGTCAGAACCTTGTGATCGATATTCTCCAGCCCTTGCCCCGGCTCGTTCATTCGGTCGGTAGGCATCGGCGAGATCGTCTGAACGCCAGGGTTTTTATCGACTTGAGGCGCAACCGAAAAGTCGCGCATACTATGCTCCATGCCGCCGCTGCCATGCCCCATCGCGGCGTGATCGACCGCAGCGGGCGCGGCGTCTGCGGGGGTGCAGTGCCCCATCTTGGCGTGCTCGGGCGTGCAGTCTGCGCCAGTCGCGCCCACCGCCATGCCTTTCATCGCGCCGCCCGACATATCCATGTCGCCCATGCCCATGTCCTTCATCGTCGCCAGTGGACGCTCGCGAAGCGGCGGCACGTCGGCCGCCATCCCTGCGCGCGGCGAAAGCGTTGCACGGCCCATGCCCGAACGGTCATTGGCTTCAGCGACGAGCGTGTAGGCTTGGGGCTCGGTCGGGGTGACGATCACGTCGTAGGTTTCGGCAACCGCGATCTGGAATTCGTCGACCTCGACCGGACGGACATTCAGCCCGTCGGCCTGAACGATGGTCAGACGAAGCCCCGGAATGCGGACGTTAAATATCGTCATCGCCGAGGCATTGATAATGCGTAACCGCACTCGCTCGCCGGGATTGAACAACGCCGTCCAGTTATCCTTCGGCCCGTAGCCGTTGACGAGGAACTGGTAGGTCGAACCATTGGCATCGGCGATGTCGGTGGGGTCCATCCGCATCTTGCCCCATTCTAGCCGTTCCTTGAGCGGCTGGTCCTTGCCGGCGAGCAACCCGCCAAGCGTCTGCCGCTGCATATTGAAATGGCCCGGATTGACCTTCATCTTGCGGAAAATTGCCTCGGGCGACAGCGGGCTGTGGTCCGACAGCACGATCACATGCTCGCGGTCATAGGCGATGGGATCAGCGCCTTCGGGGTCGACGACAATCGGGCCATAATGCCCCAATTGCTCCTGCAATCCCGAATGGCTGTGATACCAATAAGTTCCAGACTGGATGACAGGAAATTCATAAACGAAGGTCGAGCGCGGCTTGATACCGGGGAAGCTGACCCCCGGCACGCCGTCCATCTGGAAGGGTAGCAACAGCCCGTGCCAATGGATCGAGCTGTCCACATCGAGATCGTTGACGACGCTTAGCCGCGCAGTCTGGCCCTGTTTCAAGCGAACGAGCGGCCCCGGCACAGTTCCGTTAATGCCGATTGCGCGGCTGACCTTGCCGTCGATACGCATCGTCTGGCGCGCAATGCGGAGAGTGATGTCATTCCCAGAAACGGTCGGGAGCGGCGCAACGATGCCAGTTGACACCGGCTGCGCCCATGCTGGAAAAAACGAAGAAAGCGCAACACTGCCTCCGCCAGCAGCGGCTGCGGTAATCAATTTGCGTCGGCTAAGTGGAAAAGTCATTGGTTCAGTGGCTGCCATATAGTGATATCGGTATTAACGTGCGGGCGCGGTAGATGGTTTCACCAACATGTTTTCCATTGGTTCATCCGTCATTATGTAAGTACGTTCTATGCATATGGTGCGGCTCTTCCTCAAATCATATAGGGGCAAAGACCTTACCTGCGTAAAATTCCAGGACTCAGGTCATTATTTTAGGATGTCAGATATGTTTAGAAAATTCCTTCCTCTCGCCGCTGCATTGCTTGCCGTTGTACCCGGCGCTGCAATGGCGCACGTGAAGCTGACTGCTTCGACCCCTACCGCTAATGCTACGGTCGCAAAACCCGCGCGCATCGAGCTTAAATTTAGCGACAAGCTAATTGCGCCCACGATCAAAACCGAAGTCATGATGACGGGTATGCCCGGAATGGCCGACCACGCGCCGATGAAGATGGCGCACACATCGAAGATGGGCAAAGACGGCAAGTCGATGACGCTGATGCTCAAAAAGGCGCTCCCTGCGGGCAGCTACACCGTCAAATGGTCGGCGGCGGGCGCGGACAGCCACCGCATGGGCAGCGAGTTCAGTTTCAAGGTCAAGTAAGGCGTGGCCGACTGGGGGCTGATCGCGATCCGGTTTGCGCTTTATGCGGACCTGATGCTGCTTGTCGGTCTTTCGGCCTTCCCGCTCTACAGTTTCACGCGCGCCGAACGGGAGGTGCGCGAGATCATGCCAATAGGCACCCTGCTGATTTGGCTTACCGTCGCCGGTTTGGCGTTCTCCGTCGCAGGCTTTGCGATTGCGAGTGCCGCGATGATGGGCGAACCCGTCGGCAGTCTCGACCTTCCAATGCTATCAACGATGGCCAATGAAACTGCCGTTGGAACCGCTCTCAAAGTCCGCCTCGCGGCGCTCGCCGTCGTTCTCGCCGGTCTGCTCTTCATCCGCCGAGACCAAACCGCAAGGCTCGGCTGCTCGCTCGTCGGTGGGGCAGTTGCACTGGCAACATTGTTATGGTCGGGACACGCCGGTGCGACCGAGGGCGCGCTTGGGGTTGCTCACCGGATCAGCGACATCGCCCACATGATCGCCGCCGCTGTGTGGATCGGCGGCATCGCTGCGTTCGCGCTGCTCCTTCGCCGACCCGCGCAAATGCAGCGTGCGGCCTATGTCACTGTGGTCGTTCGCTCACTAGAGAACTTTTCGCGCGTCGGAACGGCGGCGGTCGGGATTGTATTGTTCACCGGCATTTTCAACGGGTTCGTCATTTTGGACGCTGACATTTCGTCCATATTTGCCTCAACCTACGGCCTGCTGCTGACGACGAAAGTAGCGCTGTTCGGCGTGATGCTTGTCCTCGCCGCCAACAACCGGTGGAAGATCACCCCCGCGCTCAAGCGATCACTTCACAGTGGCGGAACTGACACGGCGTGGAAACAATTGCGCATTTCCATCGCTTGGGAAGCGACCGCAGGCGCAATTGTTCTGGCGCTGGTCGCTTGGCTGGGGACGCTTGCCCCTACACCAAGTTTGTAGCGCAAACTCGAGTCGCTTGATTGACCGGCTTTGCCGCTGCGTTCATTCCTGTGACAACTGCATTCCGGTTGGACTGGCGCATCCATGGTCTGCGCAAAAACTGCGCGCGATGATCATGGTCAGCCAAGGCAGCCACTGTCTGAATGATTTGCTTTACCCTACATCAACCAACCGGTTACCGATGGAGGTTACCAGCTTCGTTTCCAATTATGTGAACTGGCAACGGCGCGCCGACCATGAAGGCATTCCCTTTTACCATCTGCCCATCACCCCAGAAACAAAGCTTGGACAAGAGGCCAAACTGTTTGCTGTGGTGTTCTGAATCGCGGCAGCGGTTAGACATTTTGTATTGATCGCAAAAAACTGCGGCAAGGAACGCAGCGCTTGCCCGCCAGCAATATATTGAAGGCGGGGCCTACCTCAATACCGTTCTGGACGCCGACCGGAGATTGATAGAAGTTGAAGAATCGTTGGTCCTCGCAAAACAGGAAAACTTGCTTGCCGCCATTACACTCTACCGCGCATTGGGCGGCGCACCCCAAGGTTCCGGCTGACGCGTTTTTCCGTTAGAAATTCAGTCGCTGGTCTGCGCCGTACCCGCACCTCACCAATCTAATCCGATCGGCCGTGCGCGTATCAACTAACAACATCGGCGCCCATTGCTCTAAATTCCGAAACACTGAAATTTTCGGCTTTTAACTGAACTGGCAGAAGTATTATTTGCTAATCTTAGCTGGCGCGCTGACGAAACGGGGTTGGCACCACCTCTAATGCTGTTTCGGAACTTCCCGAAAATTCGATTTCGGCGATCAGGCGCGTCCCGTCGTGGCGTCCGAGTTGGATGAAGACATCAACGATGTCACGAACGTAATCGATCAGTTCCGAACGGCGCAATTCGACACCTGACATCATCGCCATCAGCGCAAGCTGCTCCGATATCCCCTTCGCCGAATTTGCGTGAACTGTCGTTATCGAGCCCGGATGGCCCGTTCCAACAGCCCTCAGCCAGCTCATCGCTTCGGCGCCTCGGATTTCACCCATGATGATCCGGTCTGGCCTTAATCGCAACGCCGCTTCGACCAAATCCGCAGGACTGACCGCAGCCTCACCCAAACGACCGCGCACCGCGATTAGCCCGACCGCGTTTTCATGCGAGAGCTGAATTTCAGGGGTGTCTTCGATCAGGATTAGTCTTTCTTCCGCAGGTGCTTCCTTGAGCAATGCATTCAGGAAAGTTGTTTTACCTGTCCCCGTACCACCGCCGATGACGATGGTTTTGCGCGCGCGAACGGCGGCCGCCAGAAATTCCAAAGTGTTTCCAGCGTTGAGCAATGCAGTCAGCGAACGGTTGACCGCCTTTTCGGAAAGCGCCGCTTCGCCAACCCGCGAAAATGCGCCAGCGGCAAAATAGTCGGTGAGACGCAGATCGGGGACATTATGCTTGCGAATGGCAACCGCAATTGCGCTTCGGGTGGCCGGGGGAGCGCATATCTGGATCCGCGAACCGTCGGGTAACGTCGCCGCCAGCAACGGATGTTCGCGGCTGATGCCCTGATCCGAAGTCGCTGCAATCTGCCGCGCGAGACGCCATAAGGACGCTTCATCAAGCCGAGGAACCAAGTGACGTTCAGAGCCACTGCCTGTTTCGAGCCACAGTTCTCCGGGCCGGTTGACATACAGGTCGGTCACATCCTCGCGGTCGAGATAGGGTATCAGCGGCGCGAGGAATGTGTCGAGATAGACTCGCAAAGGCTGGTTCACCGGGTCGGTCCTACACGGGTAAAATCGAGATCGCGGGCTACAAATATCCGCACTGCTGCCCCCTGTTTGGTTTTGATGGTCGGCGGGATGTCGAAGTCCTTTGCCGCCTGTTCTGCCAGACCCGACGCCTGGCTCGACGAACTGACAACCACTGACGACCCTTGAGTCGCCGCTGCCGTTGCCGCGTTTATCCCACCCGACAACACCGACAGCAGGATTGATCCACCAAAGCGTTGCAGGAAGTGGCGGTTGACCTTGCCGCGCACACCGGCGCGGCCCAGTTCATCGACCGCTGGCGAGGCAAGTGCAATCGTCACCCCGTCGGGCCGGATCAACCGGGTCCAAACGATGAACACCCGCGATGCGCCTTGCGCAACACCCGATTCATACTGGCCGATAACGCGGCTACCCGCAGGTATGAGGACATCGCCGCCCTCGAAGCTCAAAACGTCGCGCTGGACGATTGCGCGCGCAAAGCCCGGCAGATCGGAGTTCAAGGCGGTTTCCATAACAGCTGCGATCATCGAACCTTGCGGCACCAACCGGTTAAGACGGGGCAGCTGGACCGCCTGCACCATCTCGACTTCGTCTTTGGACACGCGGGCGGAAAAGCTTTCCGAATTAGAAAGCTGCGGTCCGCGATCGGCCGGCACGCCGGGCAAAACCGCTGCTCCGGTAGCAGGCGCAGGGCGCGATGTTCCGGCTTGCGCGAAATCGACGATCAGTATCGGTGGTCGCGCGCGGTCGGGTTCACGCGCCGGCGCGAGAGGCGGTGGGGCAATCACTGGCGCGAACGGTGTGGCAGCAGGCGCCGATGCTACGGCCTGCGGAACCCCCACTGCTGCGACCGGAACAGGTTGAACCAATGTAACAGGTGCTACAGGTTGCGGCAGCGGACTGGGAGTTGCGATGCCGTTGCCGACCATCACTGGCAATTCGGAATCCTGCTGAGCGGTCGCTGCGCGGGAATTGGCCAGCACTGCGAACACCAATACGCCGAGTAGTCCTAGCGCGCTTGCCAAGGCCCCGGTCGGCACACGGCGTGGTGGCCGCGCAACTGCCAACGTCTTGATTGGTATATCGTCGGTCATTTTTCATTCCCATCGGGACGCCGCACTGTGGCGACCCGCTTGCCGTCGCGTAAAGTAAACGCGTTTGCCAGTTGCTGAATAACTACGGTTCGACCGCGCATTGTCGAATTGACCAAAGCCTCATCTTTGCCGGGCTTGCCGATGAAAATGGCTGGCAGCGACACATTCTCGGCAAATTCAAAATAGGTCATCAGCCCGTCATCCCATATCCGTGCGGGCAGCAACCCGGCATCGCCCGACTTCACATAGCTGTAATTCTCGACCACAGCTCGTTGTTCCACGAATGTCTCAGCGGTGAGGACAACGGGGGGCGGCGGATATTCGAAACGCACAACCCAAGGGGTCGTTGCGCGCCGTGGCCCGGTATCAAGCGCGAAGACATAGCGGCGGCGGTCGGTGATGACCGTCATGTTGGTCTGCGCGTTTTTTAGAAGCGGTTTCAGGAACAGGTTACGCGCGCGTTTGTTCGGCGTCACCTGCCAAGCGAGCGCATCTCCGATGGCAACATTTTCGATCCGCTCGTCGGCTGCAAATTCGAGCATGATTTGCCAACCCGGCGCGCCGGTGATGTTGATGACCTGATCGGGATCCCAGAACACCGTCTGCACATGCGCATTCGGCGACATTTGCGCCTGAGCTGGCAGCGCCAGCATTAGCAGGATGAGAGCGATCAAGGGCTTCACAACGCGAACCCTTCGACATCACGGCGATAGCGGCTGACCTGAAAGCCCAATGGATTGTCAAAGCGATCAACCGCACGCAATGGCCGTCCGTTAAACCCAAAGCTAATCGCTGAAACATAAGTGTTAATTGACGGTTCGCTGCCGCCCGGC
>JANPAM010000252.1:0-3699 GCA_031429915.1 Sphingomonadales bacterium
CTTGGCTTTACCGGTCGTGGTGAGGGTATAGCGGCTCAAGCAACGGCCACCTTTGAAAAGGCGCTTTGATGGAATCCGTCCTACCAATCGAAATCGCGGAGTTAGCGAAACGCGTTGTAACCGAAAACATCGCTGCGGGACGGACTATCACGCTGGCCGAAAGTTGCACCGGTGGATTGGTGGCGGCCGCACTTACCGAAATTCCGGGCAGTAGCGCGGTTCTGGGCATCGGATTTGTCACCTATTCGAACGACGCAAAAACCAAGCTGCTTGGGGTTAACCAAGACATTCTCGACACTTTTGGCGCGGTATCTGTGGCGGTCGCCTGGGCAATGGCTCAGGCCGCACTGAAAAAAAGCGGGGCCGATATTGCAGTGGCTATCAGCGGTGTTGCCGGGCCTGATGGCGGTACCGAAAGGAAGCCAGTTGGCACCGTGGTGTTTGCTGTCGCCGAAAAGGGCAAAGACCCCGAGGATATGACTGCCGACCGAAAGGATTTCGGATCGGACAAAAGCCGCGCCGAAATTCGCACAATTGCGACGCTTTATGCCTTGGAGCTGTTGCTACCGTAAAGATCATCGGCGCGTTCGATAAATGCGCCGGTCATTTTGCGCAGTGCTGAATCGAAAAACTGCCCGGCAAGCGCCTCGAAAACCCGGTTGCGGAATGAAAAATCGACGGTGAAGTCGACGGTCGAACCGCCGTTCGGTAAATTCTCAAATTTCCAGTTATTGTGCAAATGCTTCATTGGCCCATCGAGATAATCGACCACAATCGACGTTTTCGGCACCTTCAATACGCGCGAAGAGAATGTTTCGCGCAAAGCCTTAAAGCCAACGACCATATCGGCCAGCATTTCAGTTTCACCGTCCTGCCGAACACGAATGGCGCTGACCCAAGGTAGAAACTCAGGGTAGCGCTTTACGTCCGCCACCAGATCATACATCTGCGCCGCGCTGTGCGGTAATGTCCGGCGTTCGTGGTGGTGCGGCATTAACCCGCCTTGGCAAGCTGAGCCGCACGTGCGTCCCGCATCTTGGCGAAGTCATCGCCCGCGTGATAGCTTGAACGCGTGAGCGGGCTAGAAGCGACCAGCAGAAACCCCTTTGCTCTAGCAATTGCGGCGAACGCGTCAAAAGCCTGCGGCGTAACAAAGTCCATGACTTTGGTGTGCTTTGGCGTTGGTTGCAAATACTGGCCCATCGTCAGGAAATCAATATCGGCACTTCGCATGTCGTCCATGACCTGATGGACCTCCAACCGTTCCTCGCCAAGTCCAAGCATGACGCCCGATTTGGTGAAGATCGATGGATCATGCCGTTTCACCGTTTCGAGCAAGCGAAGCGACGCATAATAACGCGCGCCGGGCCGGATGGTCGGATACAAGCGCGGTACGGTTTCGAGATTGTGATTATAAACATCGGGTCGCGCAGTAACGATGGTCTCGACCGCCGCCTGCGCTTTGTTACGGAAATCAGGGGTTAGAATTTCAATCGTTGTATTCGGCGTATTGCGGCGAAGCGCCTCGATTACTTTTACAAACTGGCTCGCGCCGCCATCAGGCAGATCGTCGCGGTCAACCGACGTGATCACGATATGCTCAAGCCCCATCTTGGCTGCGGCAATCGCTACATGCTCGGGCTCAAGTGCATCGACCGCTTTGGGCATCCCAGTCTTGACGTTACAAAAGGCACATGCCCGCGTGCAGACATCGCCAAGGATCATCACCGTGGCGTGCTTCTTGGTCCAGCATTCGCCTATATTAGGACAGGCCGCCTCTTCGCATACCGTATTCAAATTGAGGTCGCGCATAAGGCGACGGGTCTCATTGAAACCGGCACCACCTGGAGCCTTTACCCGGATCCAATCAGGTTTGCGCTCACGGGGCGGTCGGTCGGGCGGTAGCATCGGAGCGTTCATCCGGTGCAGATAGCGAGGCGGCGGCCTCTTGCCAACTGCAACTTGCCTGCTATCGAGTTGCGGATATTGCAACGAGGGCCGCGATGATTATCGACACGCTAACATCGCCGGTAATTCTATTCTTCGTGCTCGGCTTTATTGCTGCGATCATTAAGTCCGATCTCAGTATTCCCGAGGCGTTTGCTAAAGCAATGTCGATTTACCTCATGGCAGCCATAGGACTGAAGGGTGGTGTCGAGGTTGCGTCCAGCGGCATAACGCCCGATCTTGTTGCAGCAGCGCTGGCGGGTCTCGCGCTTAGTTTCCTGCTGCCATTTCTTGCTTTTGCCTTGCTTACACAATTCGGCAAGCTGTCCAAAATCGATGCTGGCGCGGTTGCAGCACATTATGGCTCCGTAAGCGTTGTGACCTTCGTTACCGCAAAGGAAATTCTTACCGGTCAGGGACTGAGCCCGGAAGGCTATATGGTTGCGGTACTTGCCATGATGGAAACCCCAGCGATTATTTCGGGCCTTATGCTTGCGCGGCGTCGCGACAATGGCGAGGCCTCAAAAAATGGCACTCCGTGGCACGAAGTTTTGACGAATGCTTCAGTCGTTCTGCTTGTTGGCGCATTTGTAATTGGCGTAGTTTCTGGCAAGGACGGATTTGCGCCGGTCAAACCGGTGTTCGATACCGGATTTCGCGGCGTACTCTGCCTCTTCCTGCTAGATATGGGACTGATTGCGGCACGGCGGTTAGTGCAGTCGGGAAAGATCACCTGGCGGCTCGTAGTTCTGGCTATCATATTGCCTTTGGTCAACGGCATTATCGGAACCGTGACCGGAACATTGATAGGTCTTGATGTTGCATCGGCCGCAGCTCTCGGAATATTGGCCGCCAGCGCATCTTACATTGCTGTGCCTGCGGCTATGCGGCTGGCATTGCCAGAAGCTGATCCGGGCATTTATCTCAGCATGTCACTGGGTATAACATTTCCCTTCAACATCATCTTAGGCATTTCGATTTTTGCCGCGCTGGCTCAGGCGATAGGATAAGAAATGATTCAGACTGTTTTGCGCAAACGTATAGAAATACTGGTCGACACTCCCCTTGTTCCCCGCATTATCGGATTTATCAAGGCTGCCAACATCTCGGGGTGGAGCGTCATCCATGTTGATTCAGGCGGCGGTCATGCCGGTCAGTGGCAGCAGGACGACGTTACCGGAGCAGCTGCAAAAACAATAGTTCTGGCAGTAACGTCGGATACCAAAGCCAGTGAACTGGTTGACCTGCTCGCACCGGTGCTAGACAGCTACCGAATGTTGCTGACAATTGGTGACGTACAGGTTGTCCGCGGAGAGCGTTTCTGATGCCGGAATTCAATTCACTCATCGCCGGCTACAAACGCTTCAGGAGCGATGCCTATGTTCGCCAAAAAGCACGCTTTGATGAACTCGCGAGCGAAGGCCAGTCCCCGCCAGTTATGATTATTTCCTGCTGCGACAGTCGGGTAGACCCTGCAACTGTGTTTGACACGATACCGGGCCAGGTGTTTGCTCTGCGCAATGTCGCAAATCTGGTTCCGCCATATGAAACCGGCGGCGGTTTGCACGGTGTGTCAGCAGCGATAGAATTCGGCGTTCTGGGTTTAGGTGTGCGGCATATCGTGGTGCTTGGCCACGCCCAATGCGGGGGCATAAAAGCTTCACTTGACCAAGGTCAGACAGGTAGCTTTGTCGACGACTGGGTTGCCATAATCAGCGACGCCCGCGACGAGGTTACTGCCGCTGGCTATCC
>JANPAM010000253.1:0-5612 GCA_031429915.1 Sphingomonadales bacterium
CGGCACCGGCAACTGCACCGATTGCCATTGCTTCAGGCACGACCGATGCCGCAATTGCGCCGAGCGCAGCTAGCGGTCCAACGCCAGGAATGGCCAGCGCCGCGACACCCAAACCGGCGCCGAGTGCGCCGCCACCCAAAATGCCACGAAGGATATTGGTGTGCTCTTCATCGGTAATTTCGCCACCGCCTTCGCGTGTTGTCATCGTCCCCTTCGACTGGGCAATGATTGACAGATCGCTGTCGCTTGCGCCCATTTGCCGAAGCGCCGACACAGCCTGCTGAGCTTCAGCATTGCTGTCGAAAATTGCCGATACAACGCCGGAATTGTCGGAATGCATCGTGTCGTTCGAGTTATCGCCCATGGCCGATGAAAGGCCTCCTGAGTCTCCGGTCAGGGCATTAGCGGTGCGATCGATTGGGCCACGATTGGGGTCATCATTGAAACCAAAAGCCGATTTATCATTGTCACTCATTTTGCTTCTCCTAATAAAATTGCAGCGGAACCATTCATGAGCCGTCACGCTGGTGATAACGGCAATGTGAAATCAACCGCGCTTCTCACGTTAAGTTCCAGTACGGCGGCCACTGACAGTTAATGGTTTTCGTTCCTTGTTCGTTCTGCTATCTGTGCGCTTATGGCAAAAGCAAAAAAACGATATGTCTGTCAGGCGTGCGGGTCGGAGGCCACGCGGTGGCAAGGCCAGTGTGCGGATTGTGGGGAATGGAATACGCTAGCCGAAGAGGCGAGTGCCACTGTATTTGAGATGAAGCACCATTTACGCAGCGGCGGACGCGATGTCGTGCTTCACGGCCTCGATACCGAAATACAGCTGCCAGACCGCGCTTCGACCGGTATAGCGGAATTCGACCGGGCGCTTGGCGGCGGGTTAGTAGCTGGGTCAGCGACCTTGCTTGGTGGCGACCCGGGTATCGGCAAATCGACGTTGCTGTTGCAGGCTGCGGCCAATCTGGCGCGACGCGGGCTGAGCGTCGCGTATATTTCTGGCGAAGAAGCGGTCGATCAGGTTCGATTGCGCGCACGACGTCTTGGCCTTGGCGATGCGGCAGTACAACTTGCGGCGGCGACATCGGTACGCGATATATTGACGACGATTGGCAGGGGAGAGCCGCCTGCTCTGGTTGTGATCGACTCGATCCAGACGATGCACAGCGATCTCATCGAGGGCGCACCGGGGACGGTCAGTCAAGTGCGTGCGTCGGCTCAGGAATTGATCCGCTTTGCCAAAGAACGCGGGTCGGCGGTCATACTCGTCGGGCATGTGACCAAGGACGGTAGTATTGCGGGGCCGCGGGTGCTCGAACATATGGTCGATACCGTATTGTCGTTCGAGGGCGAGCGAAGCCACCAGTATCGAATTTTGCGCGCATCTAAAAACCGGTTTGGCGGCACCGACGAAATCGGCGTGTTCGCAATGGCCGAGGAAGGGCTGACCGAGGTTGGCAATCCGTCGGCGCTGTTCCTGACCGACCGTGCCGAGCAGGTGACGGGCGCTACGGTATTCCCGGCGCTGGAGGGAACAAGGCCGGTACTCGTGGAGATACAGGCGCTGACCGTCAGGCTCTCGAGCGGTGCGACGCCAAGGCGGGCGGTAGTTGGCTGGGATAGCGGACGGCTGGCGATGATATTGGCCGTGCTTGAGGCGCGGTGTGGATTGAGCTTCTCAACCGCTGAAGTGTATCTCAACATAGCGGGCGGCTATCGGATATCCGACCCTGCCGCCGATCTCGCTGTCGCAGCGGCATTGGTATCTGCTTTGTCCGAACGGCCCTTACCATCCGACGCGGTGCTGTTCGGCGAGGTTGCTTTGTCGGGCGAAATCCGGCCCGTGGCGCACGGTGCGCTGAGGCTCAAAGAATCGGCGAAGCTCGGGTTCAGCCGCGCGTTGGTGCCGCCATCGGTCAAGGGGCAGGCAGGAATTTCGACGCAGGAGTTCCGCACGCTCGCCAATCTCGTTGACCATATGCTTGGGCGAAGCTAGCTAGCGCGGTATGACCGCACTCGATATTATCGTCCTATTCCTGCTCGGCGGCGGGGCTATTTTCGGGTTTCTGCGCGGCTTCGTGCACGAGGCACTTTCGCTCATCGCCTGGATCATGGTCATAGTCGCCGTTCGTTTATTGCATGGTCCAGCGACGGCAATCATGTCGGAATGGGTCGGCACCGAAAGCGGCGCAGCGGTGTTGGCGTTTCTCGCCATCGCCATTGTCACTTTTGCGTTTGGTCGCTGGGTTGCCAAATCCATCGGCAGAAAATCACGCAAGTCGGTACTCGGGCCAATCGACCGGGTGTTGGGTTTTGGTTTTGGCGCGGTCAAGGGATTGATCGGCGCGACGCTCATATTCCTGCTGATCGTCATGGGGTATGAAACTTTGTTCGGGGCAAAAGCAAAGCGCCCCGAATGGATGACCATTTCGCGCACCTATCCGTTGCTCAACGCAAGCGGCGATGCGATGTCAGCCTTCGTCCGCGAACGCCGCGATACTCAGGAAGCCGCATCCGAAGAGGCACCGTAATGGCTGCGACCTTATACAATCGCGACATTTTAAGGCTTGCGGCGTCGCTTGTTCCGGATGACCGACTGGAATCAGCAGACGGCACCGCAGAGGCGCGAGCGCCTTTATGCGGAAGCCGGATTCAGGCCGAAGTAGCATTTAATTCAGACGATAAAATCAGCGCACTGGCATTTCGCGCATCGGCATGCGCATTGGGTCAGGCGTCGGCGGCCATCTTGCGTGCCAATGCGGTTGGAACGAGTATCGACACGATTGTGACGATCCGCTCGCAAATATCGGAAATGCTGACGGCGGGCGGGCCACCGCCGCAGATATGGCGCGACCTTGTTCTGCTGTCCCCTGCGAAAGATTATGTGTCTCGTCATGCCACAATTTTACTTCCTTATGATGCCCTGCTGGCAGCCGCTGAAAACGTGAAGACGTCGGTTTGATGGAGGAGGCCGGACACAGCGTAATCTCAGGCGTGTTGTTCGGCGGCGTCATCCTGTTGGGTGCCGCACTGGTATCAGTGCTGATTTTCCGCAAGCTTGGCTTGGGCGCGGTGCTTGGTTATCTGGTCGCAGGCATCGTCATTGGTCCCGACGTTTTGGGCATTACCGGCGACGCCGAAACGATCCTCGCCTATTCCGAAATTGGGATAGTTTTGCTGCTGTTTCTCGTGGGGCTTGAGCTGTCACCCCGCCGTTTGTGGCTGATGCGAAGCGATATTTTCCTGTTCGGGCCGTTGCAGGTCGCTTTGTGCGGTTTGGCAATGTTCGCCGTGATCGCCGGGGTTATGCCCAGCTTCACTTGGGAAGCAGCGTTGGTATTGGGATTGCCACTGGCGCTTTCATCAACGGCGCAGGTGCTGCCGCTGCTTCAGTCGCGCGGGCGGATGAAGACCGATTACGGCGAAAAGAGCTTTTCAATCCTGCTGTTTCAGGATTTGTCGATTGTGCCGTTGCTGACCATCGTCGCTGCATTGTCGCGAGCGCCAGCACCAGAGGGTGCGGTTAGCGGATGGCGGTTGGTGATCTACGCCGTGCTCGCGATAATCGCACTGGTACTCGCCGGACGGTATTTGTTGTCGCCATTGCTCCGACTTGTCGGCAAGATTTCCGAACGCGAGCTGTTTATTGTCACTGGCCTGTTTGCAGTCTGCGCGAGCGCCGCAGTCATGCAGATGATCGGGGTTTCGGCGGCGCTTGGTGCGTTTGTTGCCGGTGTGATGCTGGCGGAATCGCCTTATCGGCACGAACTGGAGGCCGATATCGATCCGTTTCGTTCGATCCTGCTCGGGCTGTTTTTCATGGCGGTTGGCATGATGCTCGACCTGGACGTAATCGCAGCACAGCCATTTATTGTGGTCGGGTTGGCGGTCGCGTTGATTGCGGTAAAAACCGGTGTGATCTTCGCGCTCGGGCGTTTCTTCGGGCTGACAAGCAGCGCCTCGATCATCATGGCGCTCCTGTTGAGCCAGGGCGGCGAGTTCGGCTTTGTCCTCTTCGCCGCCGCGCAAAACGCGCTTCTCATCGAACCCGAAGCGGCCAGCCTGTTTGGCGCTGTCGTGACACTTTCGATGGCGTCGACACCGCTACTGATGATTTTGGCGGGCAAGTTGGCAGCCAGGAAGTCAATCGGAGAGGCGCAACTCGTTGATCCAGAGCAAGCCGAACAAGCGAGCGTCATTATCGTCGGACACGGCCGGTTTGGTCAGAGCGTGTCACAGATTATGCAAGCGGCAGGGCGAAGCGTTACTTTGATCGATATCGATCCAAAGACCATCGAAGTTGCGAGTGAGTTCGGCCGAAAGGTTTTTTACGGCGATGGTACGCGAATAGATTTGCTTCACCGCGCTGGTGCGGAAAAGGCCTGCGCAATATTTTTCTGCGTTGACGATCGCGGGCTCGATGCCGAAGCACTGACGCCAGTGCGCGAAACGTTTCCCAGCACGAAGATATTCGCGCGCGCCTATGATCGCCAACAGGCTTTGGCGCTGATGCGCGATAGCGACATCTACATGGTGCGTGAGGTGTTTGAATCGTCGGTCAGAATGTCGGTTGACGCGTTGAAATCGCTTGGCACCAGCAAGGACAATATCAAGAAGATCATTACCGAATTCCGGTTGCGAGATGAGGCTCGGTTGATTTCGCAGTTTGAAACCGGAGATATGAAAGCAGGTAGTCGCCACAGTTTTGGCGGCGACTATTCGGATGATTTCCTGATTGATTAAGCCTGCGCTTCGTCGTCGAGAAATGCCGCGACGTCATACAGCACAACATCTTTGCTCAAAAATGTCTGCCCGATACCGCGCGCGAGCAGGAAGGGCAGCGTGCCACCCGCCATTTTCTTGTCGTGAAGCATATGCTCGACCAGACGTTTGCCGGGCGCGGATACCGTTGCCTCTGCCAAGCTAGTCGGCAACCCAGCGCGCCTGAGCACCGCTGCAACATCGTTGGCATCGTCGTTGGCACACAAGCCAAGCCGCGCCGAATAACGGAACGCAAGCGCCATTCCCGCCGACACGCCTTCGCCGTGCAGCAGATTGTCGGAGAATCCGGTTTCGGCTTCAAGCGCATGGCCGAAAGTATGGCCCAGATTCAAAAGCGCGCGGGTGCCCGTCAGTTCGCGTTCGTCGGCGGCGACAATCCGCGCCTTCGACTTCACCGAATGAAGAATCGCATATTCGCGCACGGCGGCGTCGCCTGCAAAAAATGCGTCGAGGTTCGCTGCGCACCACGCAAAAAATTCGGCGTCGTCAATCAGTCCGTATTTCACTACCTCAGCAAAGCCAGCCGACAATTGCCGCTTCGGCAAGGTTTCAAGCACTTGCGGATCGATGAGGACCATTGCCGGTTGGTGAAACGCGCCTACAAGATTTTTGCCCGAGCGGCTGTTGATAGCGGTCTTGCCGCCCACGCTGCTATCAACTTGAGCCAGCAAAGTTGTCGGGATTTGCACAAAATGGCAGCCACGCTTTACGATATGTGCGGCAAAACCGGTGATGTCGCCAACCACCCCGCCGCCAAGAGCGATTATGTGGTCGCTCCGTTCGACATGATTGTCGAGCAACCAGTCGGTCAACCGCTCGAGTTG
>JANPAM010000254.1:0-2209 GCA_031429915.1 Sphingomonadales bacterium
GCTTGAAATCAGCATCGCTCGCTTTGGTGCCGATGGTGACATGCTGTTGCTGTCGATGGTCGACAGGACTGCGGAGGCGATCAGCCGGATCAATTTGCGCCGCGAAATGCTGAGCGATAGCCTGACCGGTTTTGTTAACCGGACTGGCTTTGAGGAAGAAGTCGAAGCAGCGATTGAGGTGCTGGTAAGCACCGGCACCGCTGCGCGTTACGCCATCATCCTCGTCGATCTCGCAAGGTTCAGTCGAGTCAATGAATCGGTTGGCGCAATGGCCGGTGACGAGCTGATTATCACCGTCGCCCGCCGCCTTAATTCACGGAAGAGAAGCAATGAAATCCTTTGCCGTCTCGGCGGTAACGAATTCGCGCTGTTTGTGCATCTTGATGGCGAGGAGGACACAGTATCGCGGATTGCGAAACGCATGATCGACGTTTTTGCCGAGCCGTGCCAGCTATCCAACCTCGAAATTCAGGTCGAATGCGCGGTGGCGGCTGCCATCGGCGTGGCGGGTGACGACGATCCGATGGATACGCTGCGCCATGCCCAGATTGCGCTCAAGCGAGCAAAAACGACAAAGTCGTTCGAGATGTACACGACCGGCGCAGTCGATAATGCGCGCCGCCGGTTCAGCATGGAAACCGACCTACGCCGCGCGCTACAACGTGGCGAGCTGGAACTGCATTATCAGCCGTTGATGGACCTTGGCACTGGCAATTTAACCGGCTTCGAAGCGTTAGCACGGTGGCAGCATCCGGATATGGGGGCAATCTCGCCGGTCGATTTCATTCCTGTTGCCGAGGAAAGCGGGCTGATCGTGCCACTCGGTCGGTGGGCGCTCGAAGAAGCGGCAAAAACGATTTCCGCATGGGACAAAAGGCATGGCGGCGATCCTGATTTTCGAATTTCGGTGAATATGTCGGCGGTGCAAATGCAGCGCGATGATGTTGTTGAGGCGGTGACGTCGGCATTATCAGGCAGTGACATTTCGGGCGACCGGATGACGCTCGAGCTGACGGAAAGCGCTTTTATTAACGATCCCGACGGCGCGAAAAAATTACTCGAATCGCTGAAGGCCCTCGATACCAATCTGGCGATGGATGATTTCGGCACCGGTTACTCTAATCTGGCTTATCTCCAGCAGTTGCCCATCGATGTGCTGAAGATTGACCGCAGTTTTATTGCCGGGATGATGATCGACAAGGACAAACGCGCGATTGTCCGCACCGTGCTTTCGCTAGCACGCGCATTGGGCATGAAAACCACGGCCGAGGGTATTGAGACGCAGGAAATTTCCGACGTCCTTCGCCGTCTCGGTTGCTCGGTAGGACAAGGCTATTTCTTTGCGCGGCCGTTGACTGCCGAGAATGCCTACGCGTTTCTGGAGGCTGATAGAGCGTCGTTCACCGCCTGATCGGCGATAGGGTTGAGCCGGTCTATCGAGGGAAAATCCTCGCCGATCCATTTAGCCTCAACTTGTTTCAATGTTTTCGCAACCAGAGGTCCGGCTGGCAGGCCGCGTTTGATGAGATCACCGCCTTTGATTGCAAATTCCGGGACAGACCAGCCTTCCAACTTACTCATGCAGCCAAGAAATTCCGTATCGTCGGCAAAAAGCATCGCCGCGTCGCGCGCGCATTCGATATTTTGAAGGTACGCCAAGGCGCGGATGTTGGCTTCGACCGGCGGTAAACCGCTAACTCGCCCAACCATATCGGCGCGCATCGCATTGGATAGCTTGAGCCGCATGGCGACATTTTGCACGACATCGGCATCGCGTGGCAGCAGCGACAATAGCCGCGCGGGCAAAGATGGTTTTAAGGCAAGGGCAAGTTCACGCGCTAAAAGCCGCTCAAGATTTGCTTGGGCATCGTCAGCAAGCTCGGGCAGGAAAGACGCAAAAATTTTGTGCCGCACCATCAACGACACCGATTGCCGTGGGTCGGGCAGCGCCAGCAGCTTTAGCAACTCGCTGGCGATCCGTTCGCGTGACAGCGCTAACAGGCTGTTGGCGGCGGCGGCGCAGGCGGTGATTGCCTCTTGGTCGACCGCACCCTCCCCAAACCGCGCAAGGAAACGGAAATAGCGCAGGATCCGCAAATGGTCTTCGGCGATCCGCTCATTGGGGTCTCCAATGAAACGGACATTGCCTTCATCAAGGTCGGCCAGCCCGCCGAAATAGTCAAAAATCTCGCCGGTTGCAGGGTCGGCG
>JANPAM010000255.1:0-4119 GCA_031429915.1 Sphingomonadales bacterium
CCCGGCGCGCAGCAGATCAGGCCAAAATCAAGCGGCTCGCGTTTATTGTAAACTATGGGCTTGCCCAACGCATCGGTCACCACCGCACCCGCCTCATGCGCGATTAAATGCGCCGCTGCGATGTCCCACTCATTACCCCATCGGACAGTGGCGACCAGATCGGCGCGGTCACACGCGACCATTGTCATTTGCATCGCGATGCTGTTGGGTTTTTTCACCTTTTCGATATCGGAAGACAGCTTTAGCTGCTCGTCAGCAGGAACCCGAGTCCCTGCGAACCCAGTGCGCTTGCTGCTGACCAGCGGATCGCCGTTACACGTAACGCCTTCACCCGCAGCCGCCACCCAAAGCTTATCCTGCGCCGGTGCTGCCATCACCGCGAACACCGGCAGGCCATCTTGGACCAGCGCCAACGACACGCACCAGCCGTTGCGTCCCCGCACATAATCGCGGGTGCCGTCGATTGGATCGACCACCCAAACAGAACGGCAATCGAGGCGAGTGGAGTCGTCTGCCGTTTCCTCGGAAAGCCAGCCGGCATCAGGCAGAATCGCTGACAGTCGCTGTTTCAGCATAGAATCGACGGCCAGGTCGATATCGCATACCGGGTTGCCCTTGCTCTTTTCCCAAACTTTCGTGTCGGGAACCGCACCGTCGCGCCAGCTTGCCAACGCCAGCGCCGCTGCCTCCTGCGCCGCGGCGATTACCGCGTGCCGGTCAAGCACCTGCAACCATCATGCCGTCGATTCGAAGCGTTGGCACATTGTTGCTTCGAATGAATTCGAGATCGTTCGCGGCAGTCATTGCCTTTAACATGTCTTTCAAGTTTCCGGCGATGGTGAACTCGCTCACCGGTCCGGCAATTTCGCCGTCGATGATGAGAAACCCGGCTGCACCGCGACTGTAATCGCCAGTCACCGGATTGACGCCCTGGCCTGCTAGTTCATGAATATAGATACCGTGCTTGATATCCGCCATCAGTTCTGCCGGGCTGACCGAGCCGCCTTCCAAATGCAGGTTCGAGGGGCTGACCCCCGGCGCTCCGCTAACGCCCCGGCTCGCATGGCCGGTCGGTTCGAGCCCCAATTGCCGAGCCGAAGCGCTCTCCATCAACCATCCGGTGAGCAAACCTTTGTCGATGATAGAACGCCGGGCAGTGGGCAGGCCCTCACCATCAAACGCCTTCGAGCCAAGCCCGCGTGTGCGGTGCGGATCGTCAATGATCGAGATGCTGCTGTCGAAAAGTTGTTCGCCCAAGGCTTCCAAAAGAAAACTGGTTTTGCGCGCTATCGAAGACCCGCCGATTCCGCCCAGCAAATGCCCTACGAACGAGCTGCCAACGCGCGGGTCGAAGATGAGCGGCATTTGCCCGCTTTTGACGGTGCCCGGGTTGACGCGGGCAACCGCCCGTTCACCCGCGCGCTTGCCGATTGCCGTGGCGCTGTCGAGATCGGCATAATGCCGCGCCGATTGCCAATCATAGTCGCGCTCCTTGGCATCGCCCTCGCCTGCAAGCACGCTTGCCGAAAGGCCGTAGCCCGACGACGATTTCACGCCAGCAAAGCCGTGGCTGGTGGCCAACGCGAAGATCGAACGCCCTGCACTCGCCCCAGCACCTTCGCTGTTGGTCACGCCAGCCACCGAACGCGCCGCATCTTCGCATTCAAACGCAACTGCGCGTAACACTGCCGGGTCAGGATCCTGACCGTCGTCGGCATCGAGATCGGGCAACTCGCCTTTCAGCAACCGGTCCTGTGGTGCCAAACCGGCAAACTGGTCCTCGGGCGCTTTCTTTGCCATATCGATTGCGCGCGTAACCAACCCGGCCAAAATCGCCGAATTCATGTTTGACGACGAAATGGTAGCGGAACGCTGGCCGACAAAAACCCGAAGCCCGATATCCTCGCCCTCCGACCGGGCTACATCCTCAAGCGCACCAAGCCGCACCTGAACCTCGGTCGAGGCATCGCAGACGTAGACCGCATCGGCGGCGTCGGCTCCGGCTTTGATCGCTTGAGAAACTAGATTCTGCGCGCGGTCGAGCGCTTCATTGGGTTTTAGCATGGCAAACGCTTAGGCGCAGGGGCCTAAATCGTCAATCAGTGGCCAGCTTAGAAAACGGTGAAAATGACGGCCAAGACCGCCGGGATTGCAAAGGCGGCGACCCATAATCGCACTCGCTCGGTCGTGAAGCGCGATTCCAGGCTACCATCGCCCAAGTCGGTTGCCGACAACGCCTCCCACCGGCGTTCAATCTTGCGGCACGCCGGAATGACCATCGCCACAAATACCACCAGCATGAAATAGGGAAGTATCGAAGTTCCCTTCGATTCCATTGCCGGTGATGTCACAAAAATTAGCAACAATGTATAGACCACCAGCCCGATCGCGACATGGTCGCTGATCCGCTTGGCGTAACTTTTGTGCGCGCGGCCATGCGTCGCGTGATCGGCTTTTGCCATTATACTCTCCCCTGACGCTCTCTCCGGGCAAAGACTGTCACCAACGGGCATGCATGTCAAAGGTGTTTACTATACGTTCAGGGCAGCCCCAAAATCTTGTGATTTTGCAATGACAAACGCCATTTTGGATTGGCGCTCACAAAGGCGGTGGCGGCTTCGATATTCGCGCGATTAAGCGACTCGTCGCCAGTGTCCATCGGCTGGATCAAATGGTGAGTGAAGCTCCAGCCTTCCATTGCCGCGGTGTCGCTGCCTGCTTGTGACCAGACCAGCTTCAATTCGTCACCGCTTCGCTGCACGGTCTCCGAGCCAGCTTTCGGGCTAATGCACGTCCAGTCGATGTCGGGATGTGTGGGTATGGTGCCATTGCTTTCGATGGCGATCGTAAAGCCTTGCCCGTGAAGCGCATCGACAATGGCATCATCAACCTGCAGCATCGGCTCTCCGCCGGTCATCACGACATAGCGGTAGTTGGTGCCTTCGCCCCATAATTCAGCGACTTTTGCGGCGAGGGCGTTCGCGTCGTAACGCCCGCCATTTTCGCCGTCCATGCCGACAAAATCTGTGTCGCAAAACTGGCAGACGGCGGTTGTTCGGTCCTCTTCGCGACCGGTCCATAAATTGCATCCAGCAAAGCGGAGAAAAACAGCGCGACGTCCCGAATGTGCGCCTTCGCCCTGCAACGTTAGGAAAATCTCTTTGACCGCGTAGCTCATGCGTAAACGATCGGGTCGGTAAGCCCCGCGTCGGCGAAACCCTTGGCGCGCAGACGGCAGCTATCGCACTGTCCGCAAGCTTTGTGGTCCGGCGTGGGATCGTAACACGACCAGCTCATTCCCGCATCAAGGCCCAGCCGCGCCGTTTCGGTCGCGATATCCGCCTTGCTCATATGCAACAACGGCGTGTGGACGGTGAAGCCTTCACCTTCGACGCCCGCCTTGGTAGCCAGATTCGCCATCGCTTCAAACGAGCGGATGAAATCAGGGCGGCAGTCCGGGTAGCCCGAATAATCGAGCGCATTGACCCCGATCCACAGATCGCGAGCGCCACGCGCCTCCGCCAGCCCAAGGCAGAGCGACAGGAATATCGTGTTACGCGCCGGGACGTAGGTGACGGGAATGGCGTCTTGCTCGACGCCGTCTTTTGGCACATCGATGTCTGCGGTCAACGCCGACCCACCAAAGCGCGTCAGGTCGAGTGGCAGGATGATATGCTCGACAGCGCCAAGATGCGCGGCAATTGTGGTAGCAGACTGCAGTTCAATCCGGTGACGCTGGTTATAGTCGATGGTCAGCGCAATCAGCTCGTACCCCGCCTCACGCGCCAATCCGGCAACGACCATCGAATCGAGTCCACCCGACAGAAGAACAATAGCAGATTTGGTGGTATGCGGCATGGGGGCAGTATTTTCCGGAAGGGTAGAAGCGTTGCGCGGTGCAATTATGCTCCGAACGCCCGTTCGGCAACCGAAAACCGGCGCGACAGCCATTCATTGATGCTTCACGTCGCCGCTGCCATCATTGAGTGAAGTAACGGGGAAGCAGATGGCGTTTGCGGGTGCCAGCGGCAATATGGACAGAGCAAAGTCTGCGGTGGCAGTGGTCGCCCTCCACGCGCTGGCGGGCTATGCGTTGCTGAACGCGTTCGATGTCCGCAC
>JANPAM010000256.1:0-2336 GCA_031429915.1 Sphingomonadales bacterium
GATGTTCGAATATCGTTCGCCCGGGTTGAGGCGGATTGATGGAAATGACGGCTGGTTGGGCGCATCGGGAAATTGTTGCGGTTCAAGCGCGATAGCATCGCCCCTGCGGTACGGCTTGCCAGCTTTGCCCGACGTCGTGCCGTCAAAGAAATTGCCTGAATAAAACTGAAGTCCCGGTTGGTTAGATAGCAACGTCATTGTCCGCCCCGAGTGAGGGTCTTCGAGATGGGCAAGAGGGCGCGGCTCATCGCTTGCCTGCTCGCTAATGATCCAGTTATGGTCATAGCCATGCCCAAAGCCGATTTGTTCGTCTGCGGCATCGCGGACGTGCGTTCCTATGACGGTGGCTTCGCGAAAATCAAAGAGGGTGCCGCCAACGTTGCGGCGCTCGCCGGTCGGGATCAGTCCGGTATCGACGGGGAGAAAATGATCAGCGTGAATGGTTAGCTTATGGTTCATCGCGCCATCGGCTTCGCCGCCGAGGTTCCAATATGCGTGGTTGGACAGGTTGATTATAGTCGGCGCATCGGTGGTCGCCTCGTAGCGGACGGTCAGTGAATTGCTGTCGTCCAGCGAATAGGTAGCGGTCACGGTAAGCGTTCCAGGAAAGCCTTGATCGCCCTCGGGGCTGATATGCTGGAGCGTAACCGACAGATTGTCTTCATCGCATCCTATGACCACCCAGTTTACTTTGTCGAAGCCAACGCCGCCGTGGAGCGAATGGGGGCAGTCATTCACTGGCACCGTGAAGTTTTTCCCATCGAGCGTAAAACACGCATTGGCGATCCGATTGGCAACTCGCCCGACGGTTGCGCCGAAATATTGCGGTTGCTTGATATACTCTGCGAGCGTGGCGTATCCAGCAGTAACGTCAGCAAAATCGCCGTCACGATCGGGAACGCAAACCGACTGGATCGACGCGCCATAGCTGATGATCCGCACCGACATACCGTTGCGATTGGTGAGGCAGATTGCCTCGACTGGTTCGCCGTGGGGCAGGGTGCCAAAAACCTCTTTAACCAAGGTAGAGTGCTTCAACGACCAGCCCTTCTTTCGAAGTGACTAGTATGAAAAACAAAGCATGCGCACAACAGGCAGATGGCAATTTAAGAGAGCTTGCCTTGTCTAGTCGCTTAAAAGCTCCGAATTTCATGGTCTCCCACGATCGCGGGGTAAGTTCGTTTTACGTTCGCCGATTGCGCTCCTCCCTAAGCTAAACGCGTTTTGCCACCGTTTCTGGCAACCTGAGCCAAATAATGGCGGCCGCCAAAAAGCTGATCGAGGCAAGGCTCATCACTGGCGCGCGGCCAAAGGCGTCGGCCAGTGGCGCAGTGATAAGCGGCGCAGTCATGCTGATTACCCGGCCCCAGTTAAAAATGGATGCGGCGGTTGAGCGCAGATGTGGAGGGTATAACTCCGATAGCCACGGACCCCAGATCGCGCTGCACGACAGCATCACACCATAAGTGAAACCGGTCAATTCGAGCAACCCGATCGGCATTGGCACGAACAGATAGACCGGGATAATCGCTGCTGCAGCAACAAAGCCCCATGCCGCGTTGCGGCGACCGAAGCGGTCACTGATGAAACCCCAGATCAGTCCACCGATCGCCGCGCCGATGAATTGCCAGCCAAGCACGTCACCGACAACGGTATCGGGTATCGCTCGATCTTCCTTCAGATAGGTTGTCGCCCAGCCGGTGAACGCCTGATAAGCAAAGAAGTTGAGGCCAGTCATCGTTGCCAGCAAAATCGTTTGTTTGGCAACGCCGGGTTTAAACAATTCAGTGATCGGCAGCTTTGATTTGGCCACTGCTTCGTCGTCGCTGGCACCGTCCATCGGAATGAAATGGCGGTCGTCAGGGATCACTAGGAATGCAAATAGCGCGATGGCAACCGGCACGCCGCCAGCCCACAATAAAATCTTCCAGTCATAACCCGCCTTGAAAGCGGCTGCCGACATAAAGCCCAAAGCGGCGACCGCGAGATTATACGTTCCCAGCACAACTCCGGCGATAACACCGCGCACATCCCGAGCAAACAATCCCGAATAAATGCCAACCGCGATTGGGAACATTGAACCCATGAAAAAGCCAAGCCCGACACGCTGGATCATCAAGCCAGTGTAATCGGTAATCACCAAAGCACCCAGCAAGCCAAGGCCGTAGCCGACCATTGAGATCACCAGTGCGTTGCGTCTGCCGATCTTGTCGGCGATTTGCCCCATGACGACCGCGCCGACAATCGCGCCAGCCGATTGCAGGGTGTAAGCTGAACCTGCCTCAAAATCGGTAAGACCCAAGCTTTCCTTGATATAGGGCCGCAATATGTCGACT
>JANPAM010000257.1:0-3380 GCA_031429915.1 Sphingomonadales bacterium
CGCCGAAGCGCGGGTCATCCAGCCTAGCGCCAAGGTTGTTCCTGCCACAAAAAAGGCGATGCCTGATAGCCAGAGCATTACCGAAGGATCACCGATCATACTGACGGTGCTGGCCCAAGGCGATTCCTGCATCCGTTCCAGCATGATGTCATGCTGGCCAAAATGTCCCAATCCGCCGATGACGAAAATTAAACTAGTGAGTAATCGGAACAGAGGATCGATCAGTGCCTTTACTGGAACGTTAGGATCAAGCCGGCGATCAATCATAGTCAACATATCGATCTCCTTGTTTAGGTACAGTGTAAACAGGCGACATTAATCGTCCGAAGATAGGGACGCAGCGTGGTCCAGCCCTGCGGGAACAATGTTGCGGCCTCTTGATGGATGGCGGGATGGATCATGTCGGACACTCGCGCAATCGACTGATCGGCATCAGCAACAATCGAGGATTTGAGATCGGTGTGCTGGGTGTCGTTGACATCTTCGATCCATTTGCGATGCTTTTTAGTTGTTTCAGTCGAAAGGCCGAGCGGCTTCACATCGCGCTTTTCAAATTCGCCGGCGAGCTGCGCGGAACGGCCCATTTCGGTTGTGCAGACACGCGTGAAATCTGCCGGGTGGCTGAAGAAGAAGACCCAGCTACTGCCTGCCCATTGGTGAAGGCTGATTAGGCCATTTTGGATTTCTGTCTGAAAGCCAGGCGCGATATCGCCAATATGGAGAGTCATGTTTTAATCTTTCGAGGGAATGCCTCGCGGAGTGACTGGCCAGCCCGAGCGTGCATAGGGAGAGGGGCGCGGAGCTTATTCATATCAAGCCTCGCGCAGCCATATTATCGGGCACTACTGGTGCATTATCTTGCTCGTTGGACGACCGGATGAGCGACTGGAATGCTTCGTTTTGCGACAACCAGACTTTACCGGTTAAATCATGGAGCAGATGCGACTTTTGGAACGCATCCATCACGGGGCCTTTGACCTCGGACAGGTGCAATTTTACTCCGGCATCAGCCAGCCTATGGTTGATCGCTTCGATGCTTTCGAGCGCCGAGGCATCGACGCCGTTGATGGCGGAACACATCAGGATGAGGTGGCGCAGTTCGGATTGTTCGGCGACCTGTTCCAGCACAAATTCTTCCAGCCAGCGGGCGTTTAGATAGGTTAGGCTTTCGTCGATGCGGATCGTTAAGATGCGTGGGTCGGTGAACACCTTGTGACGGTTGATATTGCGGAAATGTTCGGTTTCGGGGACGCGTCCAACTATGGCAGCGTGCGGGCGTGATGAGCGCCAGAGGAACAATGCTAGGCTGAGACCAACGCCCGCTATCACGCCAGGTTCAACGCCGATCAGGAGAGTCACCGCTATCGTGGCCACCATCGCCGCAAAATCGGGTTTGGAATAACGCCATATGGCAGGGGGCGTTTTGAAATCAACGAGGCTAAGGACTGCAACTATGATCGTTCCTGCCAATGTGGCAATTGGTAGCGAAGCGAGCACCGGCGTTAGGAACAACGCCGCAAGCAAAATGCCAACAGCGGTGAATGCACCCGCCGCCGGCGTTTCTGCGCCTGCGTCGAAGTTAACGACCGAGCGGGCAAATCCGCCGGTTACCGGATAGCCCCCCGAAAAAGCCGCTGCGACATTGGCTGCGCCTAAACCGATCAATTCCTGATTGGGTGCGATGCGCTGCCGTTTTTTGGCAGCGAGTGTTTGTGCAACCGATACCGATTCTACAAAGCCTATAATGCTGAGCAGCAATGCGGGAATGGCCAACCGCTGCCATAGTTCGGCGTCGAACAACGGCACGGTAAATGGCGGCAGGCTTTGCGGGATGCTGCCGACGACTTTCACGCCTTTGGCTTCGAGATCGAAGGCGATAACCGCGAGGATCGAGAGCGCGACTGCTACGATAGGCCCGGCTTTGGCGACAAGATCGGCGGGCCTCGCGGCCAGTCCGAAACGGACTAGCAAAGGTTTTAGACCCTTCCTCACCCAAAACAGGAAGCTCGTGACAACGACACCAATCGCCAAGGTGTAGGGGTTGGTGTCCTTGGCATTTTCGATCAGTGTAATGACGAGTTCGGGCATTGCTTCGCCCGACGCCTTGATGCCCAGCACCGATTTTAACTGACTTGTTGCTATAATGATGCCGCTCGCCGTGATGAACCCTGACACAACCGGATGCGATAATAGATTGGCCAGAAAGCCGAGCTGCAATACCCCCATTGCGATTAGCATCAGGCCTGACAGCAACGCCAAAATGAGAGCAGCGGCAATAAAATCGGGACTGCCCGGAGGTGCAACCGCACTCGCCGCAGTCAGCGTCATCAGCGATATCACGGCTACAGGTCCGACCGCAAGCGCACGGCTCGTTCCAAACAAGGCATAGGCAATGATCGGCAAAATCGAAGCGTATAGTCCGATTTCGGGAGGTAGCCCTGCGAGCATGGCATAAGCCAGGCTTTGCGGGATCAGCATGATCGTCACAATGGCAGCGGCGACCAGATCATTGGTCAACGTCACCCCGCCATAGCCGCGTCCCCACTCCAGTATCGGCAGATAGCGCCGCAATTGCATCTTGGTTATGCCGCTCCGATCTTGTGAGACTTGACCGTCGGCTTGTCCACTGCCTGTTGCGCCATTTCAAAGACCTTGCTTGACCGTGCGCCGGACCGGCAATACCCCAGAACAGGCGACTGCATTGTATCAAGCGCAGCACGCATTTGGGCCACGTCGCTCGCCGTCGGCCCTGATGGGGAGACCGGAATATATACGAATTTCAGACCAAGTGCTTCGGCTTGCTCTCGCACGTTTTTAGATGCCAGCTGTGTCGCCTCCTCATTGTCAGGACGGTTACAAATAATCGTCTTAAACCTTTGCGCGGCGGCATTGCGCACGTCGTCAAGTGTGAGTTGACTGGAAACAGAAAATTTTGGTGAGACTTGTTTGAATGGCATAATTATTTCCTGCTTGATCAAGTTATTCCCGGTCTTAAATCTTGCCGCGCGTCGACAGGCCGAATGGCAGATAGGCAGGGCAAGTCCCGACGAGGCTCGTCAGCAGAAATGCAACGCCTACAACTGCAAGGACTATTGCGATTGGGCCAGAAAGCAGACCCATCAGATAGGCAATGCCGATTATTAAAACGACAATAAGGCGAAACGCCCGGTCAAGATTTCCCATGTTTTTTTTCATGTTATTATCCTCTCACCTTGGTCAAACAGGAATGAAGCGGTGTGCCGCCATCCCAACGAACATCGCTACAACGAAGGGCAACACCGCTAGCGGTGCAATCGCGAGATCGGCAAGCGCTGGCCCCGGGCATAAACCGGCAATTCCCCAACCCATGCCGAACAGGATGGCACCGATCGGCACGCCGA
>JANPAM010000258.1:0-1685 GCA_031429915.1 Sphingomonadales bacterium
CTGACTGTCGGCAACGTCGACTAAGCTGCCAAGTGGTCGAGTCCGTTGAACGGGTGCTTTGAGCAGATTCCGACAAGATCACGAATGTCTGCAACTGGGCGTATTCTGTTGAAAAACTCCCTTGAAGAGAGGATCAGGTTCTGATTCAACGTAACTGTAGTTGGGAGTTATGCTGATGATGGGCGAGCGAACGGTGATGCAGGAAGCGCTGTTTTACAGCTTTCGCATCGAAGACCATGTACCAGCGGATAATTTGCTGCGTTCGATCGATCGGTTCGTCGATCTGGACGGCATCCGCGATCATGTTCGGCCCTATTACAGCGACACGGGGCGACCCTCAATCGACCCTGAACTGATGATACGGATGCTGATCGTCGGTTATTGCATGGGCATCCGGTCGGAACGTCGGCTGTGCGAAGAGGTCCATCTCAACCTTGCCTACCGCTGGTTCTGCCGGCTTGGTCTCGATGGTGCGGTGCCCGATCACTCGACCTTCTCAAAGAACCGGCATGGCCGCTTCCGCGACAGCGACCTGCTGCGCCAGCTGTTCGAGATGACCGTCGAGCGCTGCATGGCCGAAGGGCTGGTTGGCGGCGAAGGCTTCGCAGTCGATGCAAGTCTTATCCGCGCCGATGTTCACCGGCAGCGATCGGTGCCTGGCGAAGAAGGCCTGCCGCCTGAAGCGGCCGGCCGCGCCGTCAGCGAGTATCTGGAAGTGCTGGATGACGCTGCGTTCGGCGGTGCAACGCCGGTCACGCCCAAGCGGATCGCCATCACCGATCCTGCCTCGCGCTGGACCGCGGCAACGCGCGAGGCGGCGTTCTATTCCTACAGCACCAACTATCTGATCGACCTTGATCACGCGGTAATCGTCGATGTCGAGGCAACGACATCGGTCCGGCAGGCCGAAGTGACCGCCCAGCGCAGAATGATCGACAGGACACAGGAGCGCTTCGGCATCTGGCCCGAGCGCCTCGTAGCCGACACGGCCTATGGATCAGCCGCTAACCTGGCCTGGCTGATTGAGGACAAGAGCATCGAGCCTCATATCCCGGTGTTCGACAAGTCTGGTCGCAGCGATGGCAGCTTCGAGCGCGCGGATTTTATCTACGACAACGAGGATGACAGCTACATCTGCCCCGGCGGCTCCCGCCTACGCAGGTCCAATCGCAACTTCAGCAAACCGCGAACCGGGATCAACAAGGACGGCACTATCCGCTATCGCGCGCGTCAGCAGGACTGCCAAAGTTGCGAGCACCGGCAGAGATGCACGCCGAACATGCCCGCTCGCAAGGTCACCCGTTCTATCCACGAAGGCGCTCGAGACCTGGCGCGTAATATTGCCACTACCGACGCCTATCTCGTCTCACGGCGCCAGCGAAAGAAGGTCGAAATGCTGTTCGCCCATCTCAAGCGCATCCTCAAGCTGGACCGCTTGCGCCTACGCGGTCCCAATGGCGCAAAAGACGAGTTCCACCTCGCCGCCGCAGCCCAAAACTTGCGCAAAATGGCCAAGATGATCCCAATGCCGAGCCCCGCCCCCGCCTGATCCGGAATGTAAGCCCGCTCGCCTTCATTCCGGACCGCCCAACACGCGTCACCACAGGCGAGTTTTTCAACAGAATAGGCCCAATTGAGGACATTCTGGATCGCGCCCAATGCGAGCCATCCAGTGTGTTTCGATA
>JANPAM010000259.1:0-2262 GCA_031429915.1 Sphingomonadales bacterium
GCCGATGATCTTGAGCAATGTCCAGATCGCGGCTACACCGATTGTGCCTGCACCGATAAAGCGAGCCTTTTCGCGGAACACGGTTCCAGCGATTTCGGCGGCGTCTGCACCCGGTACACCTTGGCTGAAATAAGGGACGAGACCAATCCAGTTAATTGCCATGCCGAGCAACATCGCAAGACCAACCGACAGCCCGACCAGGTGCCCGACTCCGATCAGCGCAAGACTGAGCGACGACGACGCGCCAGTCGCACCAGCGCCGACTTTAAAGAAATGCGCGATCTCGCCTGCCACAAGCTTCATGGAAATCAGCAACGACAATCCGGCGGCGGCCAGCGAATTGACAACGATTGTGGTCAGCCCGCGTTTGTTATCCGCCGAACCCGATCCTTCTGCCGAGCCGACGATGAGCACCTCTGCCGCCGCCTTGCCCTCGGGATAGGGCAGGTCCGACCCGGTCACGAGCGCTCGACGCAGCGGCACGGAGAACATGACCCCCAATATCCCGCCGGTCGCGCAGACTGCCGCAGTGGTCAGGAAAGGAAAGCCCTGCCAGTACCCAAGGATCACCAGCCCCGGCAGCACAAAAATGATTGCCGACAAGGTGCCTGCCGCCGACGCAATAGTCTGGACAATGTTATTCTCGAGGATAGTGCCGCCCGGTAACATCCTCAAAATCGCCATCGAAATGACCGCCGCCGGAATCGACGTTGCGAAGGTCAGGCCCGCCTTCAGCCCGAGATACACATTCGCCGCAGTGAACAGCAGCGTAATCAGCCCGCCCAATATTACCGAACGGATGGTCAACTCGCGCATAATTATCTCCCTGATACAGCTTAGTGCATCAGGGAGAGACTATGTTCAAGCCGCGACGCCTTCAGCCTTTTTCTCAAGCCGGAATTTGTGGAGCAATGGTTCGGTATAGCCATTAGGCTGGCCCACGCCCTCAAAAATCAACGCCCGTGCTGCTTTGAAAGCGATGCTATCAGCCCTTAGCTTTTCGTAGAGCGGGTCGCCCGCATTTTGCCCATCGACCTTTGCCGCCATCTTGGCGAGCGCTGCATCGACTTGTGCCTCGGTCGCGATGCCGTGCAGCAGCCAGTTGGCGATATGCTGCGACGAAATGCGCAAGGTTGCGCGGTCTTCCATCAGGCCAACGTCGTGGATGTCGGGAACCTTCGAACAGCCGACCCCTTGGTCGATCCAGCGGACGACATAGCCGAGAATACCTTGCGCATTATTTTCGAGTTCCTGTGTCACGTCTTCGTCGGACCAGTTATGGCCGACCGGCGCGACCGGAATGGTCAGCAACGGGTCAAGGCCAGGCGTCGGTTCTTGTGCAAGCTCCGCCTGTCGCGCGAACACATCGAATGCGTGATAGTGCATCGCATGGAGCGTTGCCGCCGTGGGCGAGGGCACCCATGCGGTATTTGCGCCCGCCTTGGGATGGCCGATCTTTTGTGTCATCATATCGGCCATCATATCGGGTGCCGCCCACATGCCTTTACCGATCTGTGCTTTGCCCGAAAGCCCGCAAGCGAGGCCGATTTGCACGTTACGCGCCTCGTAAGCGGCAATCCACGACGACGCCTTCATCTCGGCCTTGCGGATCATCGGCCCGGCGTGCATCGCGGTATGCATTTCGTCGCCGGTGCGATCAAGGAACCCCGTGTTGATGAATACAATCCGGTCCTTCACCGCGTGGATGCAAGCGGCGAGGTTCGCGCTGGTCCGGCGTTCCTCGTCCATCACACCGACCTTGACAGTGTGCCGCGGCAGACCAAGCACATCCTCGACCGCATCGAACAGATCGTTGGTGAACGCGGCTTCTTCTGGCCCGTGCATCTTGGGCTTTACGATGTAGATCGAACCAGCGCGACTGTTGCGGTGGGTGCCGAGTCCTTTAAGGTCATGAATCGCACAGAGCGACGTGAACAGAGCGTCCAACATACCCTCGGGTGCCTCATTGCCGTCGGCCAGCAGAACCGCTGGATTGGTCATCAAATGGCCGACGTTGCGGACGAACATGAGGCTTCGTCCCGGAAGCGTGAACCCATCATATTCACGGTCAGCATCAAGCGCGCGGTTCATCGTCCGTCCGCCTTTGTCGAACGACGCGGTAAGATCGCCGCGCATCAGCCCAAGCCAATTGGTGTAGGCCGCGACCTTGTCGTCGGCGTCGACTGCCGCCACCGAATCCTCAAGATCGACGATAGTCGTCAGTGCGGCTTCAAGGATAACATCGGCAATACCGAGATCGTC
>JANPAM010000260.1:0-2654 GCA_031429915.1 Sphingomonadales bacterium
ATGATTGGCAACGTCGCGATCATCACCGTGCCGGTACTCGCGGTCTCGCCACTAGACATCGAATGATACCAGTTGATGCCGCCGAACACCGCACCAAATCCCATAAACAAGCTGCCCATTAGCAACTGGGCGGAAGCGAGGCTGAAATCGCGCATGAAATAGGTGTAAATTATACGTTTGGTGAGTTCGTGCAGGTTCTTGGTAAGAAACTGGCCGAAGACCTGGCCGATTCGCAGATTACTCTTTTCATCGGCATAACGCGCCTGCATCGGCACGTCGGCAACAACCGCGCGGATATTGCCAAGGTTGATCAGCATATCTGATTCAAAGAAATAGCGCTCGGAGATATTGGCAAATTCCAAACGGCGCAAAGCTTCGCTATGGATCGCGGTGTAGCCATTGGTCGGATCAAAAATGGTCCAATACCCGCTCGAAAGCTTGGTGAGGAAGGAAAGCGCAGCGTTACCGAATAAACGGGTGCGCGGCATCGACCGGACGTTCCAGACCGAATGGAAGCGATTGCCCTTGGCATAATCGGCACGGCCCTCAATCACCGGCCTTGCAATCATCGGGATCAGCGCTGGGTCCATCTGGCCATCGCCGTCGACCTTGACGATGATGTCAGCGCCCGCATCAACTGCCGCACGGTAGCCGGTGATAACGGCGCCGCCAACACCCTTGTTTTCCGCATGGCGGATTACAATAAGCCGTGGATCGCCACAGTTCTCCGCCAGATACTCGCCGGAGTTCTCGGGGCAGGCATCATCGACGGCAAAAATCATCGCCACCTCAGGCCCGATGCGCGCCACCACGTCGCAAACATGCGCCCGCACCCGATAACACGGTATGACAACAGCAATCCGCTGCCCGCTAAAAATGCGATCCGTTTGGATCATCTAACCCTCGATACTAAGTGACCAAGCGGGTGTAGCAGGCGGAGGTTAAGGTGAGGTTATGGACGTAAGGTCTGGAATTTCCGTGCAGTATCTATTTGAGAACACTGTTCTGGTCCGGAAATGGTGCACCCAACTGGATTCGAACCAGTGGCCCCCAGATTAGGAATCTGATGCTCTATCCTGCTGAGCTATGGGTGCGCCGAGGGCTGCATAGCTTCGCGAGCTTATCCGGTCAATTTTTTGCCTCGGGTGGGATGAACGGGAATGGCAGCGGTGCAACCGACACGCCTTCCTCGGCCAAGGCCTCGGCCTCTTGTGCGCTGGCTTCACCGTGGATCATCCGGTCGTCAGTTTCGCCGTAGTGGATAGCGCGAGCGGTTTCCGCAAATTGTCGCCCTACCCATTGCGAACTTTTCAGGACTTCAGCCTGCTTTTCAGCCATCTTCTGGACGATCTCTATCATAGCCTGAGGCAAAGCGGGCATGTTCACTACTGGTGTGTTCGCGGGAGCTTCTTCGACAGCCATTGTTTCGGGCACCGCTTCCACTGCGCGGGTAGGCTGATTGCCCTTCCGCCCGATGTTGGGTACCGACAGCATCTTCTGCACGACGGCATCATTGCATACCGGACAGGCGACCAGTCCAGTTGATTGCTGTAAGTCATAGTCGACCGACGACGAGAACCAGCCTTCGAAGCTATGCCCCTTGTCGCAGCACAGATCGAAACTGATCATCAGGCAGTTAGCATCGAGTCAAGCTTGCCACTGCGTTCGAGCGCGTGCAAATCGTCGCTGCCGCCAATGGCCACGTCGCCGAGGAATATCTGCGGCACGGTGCGAGCGCCGGGTGCGCGATCCGTCATCTCCGCGCGTTTTCCAGCGTCACCGCTAATGTCATATTCGACATATTCGACACCCTTGCTGTCGAGCAGCGCCTTCGCCCGATAACAGAAGGGGCAACCGAATTTGGTGTAGATTTCAACTTTGATTGTCATAAAACAGAAATGGGATTGGCTTGATGTGAAGTCAAGCGCCGATCATAACCTGTCACCCCGTTTCGTCGCGCAATGCGCGTGCCCAGCAAAACAACTGAACCCAGTCCGCGCCTGCTTTTTTTAGCGTCTTGATGCAGCCATCGCTGGTCGCGCCAGTGGTCAGGACGTCGTCGACCATGATGATCCGTTTGCCATCAATGCGCCCCTGCCAGCGCGGGTTGAGCGCAAAGGCTTTACCCACACTTCGGCTTCGATCTTTTGCTGACAGCCCGCGCAAGCTTGGCGTGCGTTTGGTCCTAATCAGCACATCGGGAACGAACGGAAGCTGCACCAACCGAGCCAGCTCAGCGCCAATCAGGGCTGACTGGTTAAAGCTGCGCGACCAAAGCCGTGTCCAGTGAAGCGGCACCGGCGTGATAATGATGCCGCTTCGATCGTCTGGTAAGTGCCGTACCAACTGCGCCGCGATCATTTTTGCCATGCCGATCTTGCCGCCATATTTCAGCTTTAACACAATCTGTCGCGAAACATCGTCGTAAGCGACTACCGCCCTGATACCATCATGTAATGGAGGACTGGCAAGGCAGCTGCCGCAGCGGGTTTCGTCGGCGTGGTCAAAGGCAAAGGGTGTCATACAGGCCGAACACCAAGGCGGTGCCAGAAACCGCATCTGCTGCCAACAATCACCGCAGAAAGTGCCGCCTGCAGGCGTTATTGCGCCGCATGACAGACAACGCTCTGGAAGTACGAAATCGACCGCAGGGC
>JANPAM010000261.1:0-6662 GCA_031429915.1 Sphingomonadales bacterium
ACAAAAAATGGCTGATTTTCCCTGATTGCGGGCCTCCTACGTAACGTAACATCGCATGGCGGAGTGCCAATAACGCAGTATCTTCGCGTGCGAATTCGTAACCAGCTGTGGCCGCAGCATCCTGTCTGACAGGAACGACCAAGTCGGCGAGGAAGTCGAGACGCAGCTTTATTCCGAAATGGCATTTTCAGAAGATCCCTCGGTGGCAATGCAGTGCTAAATGCGGCAGTCTGCCAAGAAGGCGGCACCAGACACTATCGACTTGCATTCGGTTGGGTGTCGAGCATGGTGGCTCGGGAAGAGAATGAAGAATGCCATTCAAGAAACACACGCGCTCTGCATGCATGTTTGGTCTTAAGGAGGGCCTGAACCATGCTCGTCCAGAAGTTCGAGTAGACGAACACGGTTATGTCACGAGGCCCGAGGATAACCTCCTTGGAGGCTTGTTGCTGAAGGACTTTGAGGGTGATTTGAACGCGGGCGCGGGTAAGGAACTGATGGGGAAGTTTCGAGCAGTGCATTCGTCGGTGGCACTTGCGGTTAATTGCTTTGCTCCCCTGAGGACTGCTGGTTTGCAGTTCAGCATTGGCAGCCATTCTTGCCTCCAGGTCGAAGGTTTTGAGCGGCGGTTTCCAACTGGCCTATCTCGCGCGCCGCAGCCTCCTCTAAATGTTGTAACCTCTGGGCCAGCGGGACTTGTCGCCATCGAATCCAGGTGCATTGAGTATTTGACCCCTAAAAAGACAAAGTTCTCCGTCCGCTACGAAACAGGCATCACCGATGAACGGGCGGCGGGACCCTGGTATGCGGAAATGATGCGCCTTCGATCGGAGGAAAAACCTTTATATCGTTGGTTGGGTGCTGCGCAACTTATCAAGCACGCCTTTGGCTTAGCGAGAGCCGAGCCAGACAGCACATTGCTATACCTGTTCTGGGAACCGGTGGACGCTAGGTTATCGCCCATATTCGAAGAGCATCGGGCAGAGATCGCTGCGTTTGGCGATCGAGTAGCGGGCGGTTCGCCGCGTTTCGAAGCCATGAGCTATCTGCAATTATGGGAGCAGTGGGGAAATGGTCATGATGCGAACCTTCGCTCCCATGCCGCTGCACTTCGGGCGCGCTATGAAGTGCCGGCATCGGCATGGGAGTGCGTCGAATGGATCGACGGACGGCTTTGCAGTGCTAGCTGGCTCGATGAGTTGCTGGACAATCCCGAGGCTGAAAAGGCATGCGCAGAAGATACAATTGCGCGCGCCGTTGCCAGCGGGATTATGACACCCGAAGTAGCGCGCAGGCTTTATCTGGGCGACTAGTTGAACGACGGAGGTGATTAGACATAAAGCCGAATGGCGAATAACCGGCATGGGTCAAGGATGCGGGCTTCGGCGCAGATGCAACTTTTGAGAGCTTAAGCGCATTGTGGCCACTTGAGTGCGGTGTTTAAGATAGGTCTGATCATGGCCACATAGGCCTCGCTGGCTAACCAGAGCTTTTCACGAACTACGCCATCCATATCTGATCCAAAGCGCACTCCAACTCGTCGTCGAAAGTCATATCCGGTGACCACAAGCGGGGATGTGCCGGCCGCTAATAATGATGCGGGGGCCGTGGTTATTCCGAGCCCTGCCGCAACCATCTGAAGGCACCGGTCGTCGCTATCACTTCGAAACGAAAAACGGGGCCGAACTTGGTGACGGGTGAAGAACCGGCTGGTTTCGTTAAGAATCTCACAACTACGTCGTGCAATCATAACTTCTGCTGCCAATTGCGCTGGTTGAACTAAGGTCAACCCTGCCAGATGGTGGTTGGCCGGAATTAGCATTAGGTAAGGTTCATCCGCCAATTCGATGACGCTTGGTTCGGTCTCGTCGGAGCGCAACAGTCCTACCATCAAATTCAACCGACCATCACTAAGAGCCGCCCTTAACTCACTATCGGTGCCTTCAACGATTTCGAGGCTAAAAGACCGAGCTATCGATTCTACCATCGCTTGCACAGCGCTTGCGGGTAACGTCTTTATAAGCCCCAGTTTGATTTCGGGCCAATCTGCGCGCTTCACCTCGCCAAAACTGTCTGCTTCGCGGAAATGGCTTTCCAGCGACCTTGCAATGGGAAGAAATCGGCCTCCCGCCTCTGTCAGACGTAAATGTCTTCGATCTCTGACGATTAGCGTAATACCTACGATTTTTTCTAGTTCAGATATTCCGACAGACAAAGTCGGTTGCGTCACCCGTATCCGAGCCGCTGCGTGCGTGAAGCTGCCTGCATCGACGACCGCAAGGAATTGACGTATGTGAGAACGTTTTATCATAGTTATTTTTTATCTGAACATCCGTGCATTTTCAATTTTTTGTATTCGATTTGCTCTGCTAATTTTCTCGGAATAGAAATTTCACATTCTGATGGATTAAATCTTACATGTATTCGAGACCTGATTTTGAATTCGCACTTGGCGAGAATGCGGACATGATCCGCGACAGCGCCGCGCGATTTGCCGATGAAAAAATTGCTCCCCTGGCCGTCAAAATCGACGCCGACGACTGGTTCCCGCAGGAGCTTTGGCCGCAAATGGGCGCTCTTGGGCTTCATGGCATAACCGTCGCTGAAGCCGATGGCGGACTTGGCCTTGGCTATCTCGAACACGTGATTGCACAAGAAGAAGTGGCGCGAGCATCGGCTTCGGTCGGGCTGTCTTACGGTGCGCATTCCAATTTGTGCGTTAACCAGATCGCGCGTTGGGCAAACGCTGAGCAAAAAGCAAAATATTTGCCCAAGCTGATTTCAGGCGAACATGTCGGCAGCCTTGCGATGTCCGAAGCAGGCGCGGGTTCCGACGTCGTGTCAATGAAGTTGAAAGCCGAGAAAGTGCAGGGTGGATATGTGCTTAATGGCACTAAATTCTGGATCACCAATGCGGCGTACGCCGACACTTTGGTAGTTTATGCCAAAACCGGTGAGGGCTCTGGTGGGATCACGACGTTCCTGATCGAAAAGGATATGCCGGGCTTTGCCATCGGCCAAAAGATCGACAAAATGGGAATGCGCGGGAGCCCCACTGCAGAACTGGTGTTCAGCGACTGCGAAGTACCCGACGAGAATGTCATGGGCACGGTCAATGGCGGCGTTGGGATATTGATGAGTGGCCTCGATTACGAACGCACGGTGCTGGCGGGGATACAGCTTGGCATTATGCAGGCCTGCCTCGATGTCGTGTTGCCATTTGTTCGCGAGCGCAAGCAGTTCGGAAAATCCATCGGCGGCTTCCAGCTGATGCAGGGCAAGGTTGCCGACATGTATGTGGCGCTCAATTCGGCGCGGGCGTATGTGTATGCCGTGGCCAAATCCTGTGATGCTGGCCGGACAACCAGGTTCGATGCGGCGGGGGCAATACTGCTCGCCAGTGAAAGCGCGGTAAAAGTCGCTAACGAGGCCATCCAAGCGCTCGGCGGTGCAGGTTATACTAAGGACTGGCCAGTGGAACGCTTTTACCGCGATGCCAAGCTGCTCGATATTGGTGCCGGCACCAATGAGATCCGCCGCATGCTGATCGGGCGGGAACTTATTGGGGCAAGCCAATGACTATTAAGCTTTACCCTAATGCAACATCGGCGCTCGACGGCCTACTCGAGAATGATATGCTCATCGCCAGCGGTGGCTTCGGCCTATGCGGCCTGCCCGAACGCCTAATCGACGCGGTACGCGATAGCGGCGTGAGCGGGCTGACGTTTGTTTCGAATAATGCCGGGATCGACAATGAAGGTATTGGTAAGCTGCTGCGCACCAAGCAGGTGAAGAAGATGATCTCGTCTTATGTGGGCGAGAACAAAGAGTTCGAGCGGCAATATCTCGCCGGCGAACTTGAAGTCGAATTTTGTCCGCAAGGCACGCTCGCTGAACGGATGCGCGCGGGCGGGGCGGGGATCCCGGGCTTTTACACCAAGACCGGGGTCGGCACTTTGGTCGCCGAGGGCAAGGAAGTGAAGGAGTTTAACGGCGAGGAATATATCCTCGAACGCGGTATCTTCGCCGATCTGTCGATCATCAAAGCATGGAAGGCCGACGCAAGTGGTAACGTCATCTTCCGCAAGACAGCGCGCAATTTCAACCATCCCGCCGCAACCTGCGGCAAGGTCTGCGTCGTCGAAGTAGAGGAAATCGTGCCCGTCGGCAGCCTAGACCCAGAAGCTATCCACCTCCCGGGGGTTTACGTGCAACGAATGATCATCGGCGCCCTATACGACAAGAAGATCGAGTTCCGCACCGTCCACGAATCGGAGGCTGTGTGATGTGGACCCGTGACGAAATGGCCGCCCGCGCTGCGAAGGAATTGCGCGACGGATATTATGTGAACCTCGGCATCGGTATCCCGACTTTGGTCGCGAACCATATTCCGTCTGGCGTCGAGGTGACGCTCCAGAGCGAAAATGGCATGCTCGGCATTGGGCCATTTCCCTATGTCGACGAGGTCGATCCCGACCTAATCAACGCGGGCAAGCAAACGATCAGCGAATTGCCGCAAACGGCTTATTTCGATAGTGCTACCAGCTTCGCGATGATCAGAGGCGGGCATATCGACCTAACAATCTTGGGCGCCATGGAAGTCTCGGAAATCGGCGACATCGCAAACTGGATGATCCCAGGTAAAATGATCAAGGGCATGGGCGGGGCGATGGACTTGGTTGCGGGCGTAAAGAAAATCATCGTGGTCATGGAGCACAATTCCAAGGATGGCGGCGCGAAATTTATTCCCGCCTGCACGTTACCGCTGACGGGCAAAAATGTGGTGGATAAGATTATCACCGACCTCGCGGTGTTTGAGCGGCCTGACCATCAGTCACCGTTCAAGCTAATAGAAACCGCACCCGGCGTCACAATCGAAGAAGTTGCCTCCAAAACTACTGCGCACTACTTACTATGAGCGCGCCATTATTGAGTTCGGCGTTCGATCCCGAGAACGACCAGTTCAAGCAGCGCGCCATGCATAATGTTGCACTGCGCGACGAGCTTTGGGCTAAGGTCGCCGAAACGGCATTGGGCGGCAACGAGAAGTCGCGGGAGCGGCATACAGCGCGTGGGAAGCTTCTCCCCCGTGAACGCGTGGAGCGCCTGCTTGACCCCGGCTCGCCGTTCCTCGAAATAGGCCAACTCGCCGCAAACGACCTGTACGACGGCGAAGTCCCT
Organism: Sphingomonadales bacterium; assembly: GCA_031429915.1. Lineage (GTDB taxonomy): Bacteria > Pseudomonadota > Alphaproteobacteria > Sphingomonadales > Sphingomonadaceae > Sphingorhabdus_B. The sequence goes on from JANPAM010000261.1 coordinate 5,182, forward strand.
GGCGCTGGCCTGATCACCGGCATTGGCCGCGTCTCGGGCCGCCAGTGCATGATCGTCTGTAACGACGCGACGGTTAAGGGCGGCACTTACTACCCGATGACTGTCAAAAAGCATCTCCGCGCACAGGAAATTGCCCAGGCCAACCGGCTGCCCTGCATCTATCTGGTCGACAGCGGCGGCGCGAACCTGCCGCATCAGGACGAAGTATTCCCCGACCGCGACCATTTCGGGCGCATCTTTTTCAATCAGGCGAATATGAGCGCCAAGGGCATCCCGCAAATCGCCTGCGTCATGGGCAGCTGCACTGCGGGCGGAGCCTATGTGCCTGCGATGTCCGACGAGAGCGTGATCGTCCGCAATCAAGGCACGATCTTCTTGGCTGGCCCGCCATTGGTGAAAGCCGCGACGGGCGAGGAAATCAGTGCCGAGGATCTGGGCGGCGGCGACCTGCACGGCCGCAAATCAGGCGTGGTCGATCATGTCGCGGAAAATGACGAACATGCGCTGACCATTGTGCGCGATATTATCAGCCATCTGGGGCCAATCCACAAACCCGACATCGACCTCAAGGAACCGCGCCCGCCAAAGTTCGTCGCGGAGGAGCTTTACGGCATCATCCCCGACGACGTCCGCGCGCCTTATGACGTCCACGAAGTCATCGCGCGCATCGTCGACGGCAGCGAGTTTCACGAGTTCAAGGCGCTCTACGGCAGCACGCTCGTCTGCGGCTTTGCGCATATCTGGGGGATGCCAGTCGCGATCCTCGCCAACAACGGCGTGCTGTTTTCGGAAAGCGCAGTCAAAGGCGCGCATTTCATCGAACTCGCCTGCCAACGGCGGATACCGTTATTATTCCTTCAGAACATCAGCGGCTTCATGGTCGGCGGCAAATATGAGGCCGAAGGCATCGCCAAGCATGGCGCAAAGCTCGTCACCGCCGTCGCCACCGCCAGCGTGCCGAAGATCACAGTGCTGATCGGCGGCAGCTTTGGCGCGGGCAATTACGGCATGTGCGGGCGGGCCTATTCGCCGCGCTTCCTGTTCACCTGGCCCAATGCGCGGATTTCGGTGATGGGCGGCGAACAGGCCGCGAGCGTACTGGCGACCGTCCACCGTGATGCCGACAAATGGAGTCCGCAAGAAGCCGAAACCTTCAAAGCCCCGATCCGCCAGAAATACGAAGACGAAGGCAATCCCTACCACGCCACCGCGCGGCTATGGGACGACGGGATTATCGACCCCGCGCAGACAAGGGATGTGCTGGGGCTGGCGTTGCCGGCGGCGCTCAACGCGCCGGCCGAGGAGGCGCCCCGGGTTGGGGTGTTCCGGATGTGAGCCAGATGATCCAATCCCTCCTCATCGCCAACCGGGGCGAAATTGCCTGCCGCATCATACGTACCGCGCGCGCGATGGGTATCCGCACCGTTGCGGTTTATTCGGATGCCGATGCCAGGGCGCTGCATGTTCGCCAAGCCGATGAG
>JANPAM010000262.1:0-2649 GCA_031429915.1 Sphingomonadales bacterium
GCCGTGTTCGTCGAGGTCGCCCGGCTCCATGCCGCCTTCGCCCAACATACCGGACTCGTCGTCATCATTCCGCTCGCCGTCATATGCGCCCATATCAATCCGGCCGCTGCGCTCCATTTGCTGCATATGATCGACAACATCCTGCTGGTCATCCGGGATGATTTGCGCCGGGTTGGTGGTCCCGCCATGTTCGCTGTCTTCGCTCATGACCGGATGATTCGCCAGACCGCGAATGGCGTCATCAGCGACAGTCTGCGCCTGCGCGTCTTCGTCATCCTGCGATTGCACCCGGTCGTTCGGATTGGAGTCGCCACCCTGATCGGTAGGCGCATCGGGAATGGCGGGCGACGGTGACGGAGCGGCTGGTGATTCTACAGGGGCGTTTGGTTCGACTTCCGTACCCGGTTGAACGGGCGCGCTTTCGTTGAACTCGTCGGGCTTTTCACCCGGTGCATTGTCCGTGGCTGAGTTGAGGGTATCGGCGCTAGTCATCGTGGGCGTCCTCTTCGTTGAAGTTGTTAATGATCAACGAAGCTGTCGTCCCTCTGGTTCCACGAGACGGCTGATGAATTGTCTCACGCAAATTCCGGAGCCAATGTTCGGCGAGTAGTGGCTTGGTCCACGCCCGCTTTATGCTGACGGCCTTAAAGCGTCTTTTGGTAAATCCGGTAGACCTTGTTGATCTTCCCGTTCATCGCTTCACCAACCGAACGCATTGGCCCGTTATCATCGAGCACCCAGCCAAATTCGCCCCTTGTCGCACCAAATTTAGCGGCGGCATCGTCACGGATGTCCGATACGAGCATGAACGCCAACTGACTTGCCATTCGGGTCGATTGTAATTTTTTCACAACACCCATCAATGGAACTCTCATCGAGCGCACCTTGGGAGCTCGAAGCCACCACAACAGCTTTGCCCAGTTAAACGGGAACAATGAACCGCCAAATTGCGCAATTTTTTCGTTAAGGTCAGGCCATGTCATCATGAAAGCGACCGGCTCCCCGTCAACCTCGGCAATGCGGATCAGGTCTTCGTAAACGATCGGCTTCAGTTGCTTGCCGGTATGCGCAACTTCGGCATCGGTGATCGGAACAAAGCCCCAATTTCCGCTCCATGCGTCATTCAAAATCGCCAGGATTATTGCTGCTTCCGCGTCGAACTTCCGCTTGTTCACACGGCGAATAACGATCCTTTGATTGCGTCTGCCCGAAGCAGTAATTCGTTGAACCAACTCCGGGAATGGCCGATCAATCGGGATTTCATAAGTGAATAGGTCTTTCACCCCGACATAACCCGCCGCTTCAATCCACGCTTCGTAGGCAGGATTGTCATAGCCCATCAAGACTGTCGGTGGATGGTCATGGCCTTCTACCAATAATCCTGGCTCCTCCCAAATCGATATGCTGATTGGACCGAGCGAACGCTGCATTCCTTTGTCACTCAACCAACCTTCGGCGGCCGATATCAATGCAGCGGCAACTGCGGCGTCCTCTGCCTCGAACAGTCCCCAATTGCCGACACCAGGTCCCATGCCCTGATCCGGTGGCTGTCTTAGAGCCAGAAAATCCAGATGCGCCGAAATACGGCCAACAACGCTTCCACTGCGCTCAGCCAAAAATAATTGAGCCTCACCATGCTCAAACCACGGATTTTTGCCCGGCGTAATTGTCGCATGAACATCGCGCTTTAGCGGTGGCACCCAGTTTGGATCACCCGCGTAAAGTCGGTACGGCAGGTCAACAAAAGCATTGGTGTCAGCTTTGGTCTCAACGCGACGGATGGAAATGTCAGTCATGATGCTCCCTCATTGCAAGGCAGGCCGCTGTCAAGGATTAGAGCCTTAAAGTACGGCCGAACTTGCCAAGTGCTGCTTTGTCCTGTGCGTCCAACCCCAGCTTAAGGCCAAGCCATAATATGGGCCAGAACAGGGCGAACAACACTAAAGCCCGCACGCGTGCGCCGAATGGTGACATGAACTCACCGGCAGTCCACAGCAACCCGACAGTAGCAACGCCGACAGCCGCCGCACGCCAAAACCCTGTGCCAAACGGCGTCAGTCGATCACTAACCTTGAGCTCGAAAACCGCTAGCCAAGCCGTCACTACTACCGCGACCGATACCGCTATTGCCATTCCCGCTGCGCCATAAACCGGCACCAGCCAAAATCCGAGCATCAACCATAAGGAAAGGCCGATGATGCTGTTGATTAGGGGCAGCGCGCGGTGGCCGACCATCTCGACAATGGGGGTGGCTGGCCCGATGACGGCTTCGCCAGCACGCGCAACCAGCAGGATGACAAGCAACGGCAATGCCGCCGCCGATCCCGGCGCAAAAGCAGATAAGATATCGGGAGAAACCAGGATCATCAACCCGGCAAGCGGTACAGCGAGCAACAGCGACATATGAGTCGAGAAGCGATACATCGGCAGCATTGCGCTCCGGTCGACTGCCGCTTGCGCCGATGCGAGAGGTGACAGCACATATAGAAAGGACTGCCGAACGATTAACGGGATCGATGCGATCTTGCGTGCGATGCCGAAGAGCGCCGCCGCCGTTGCCCCTGCCGCGCCGGGGATCATCAGGTTCAACAATATCGGCGGCAAGTCGTTATAGGCTCGCCGAGCGATCGCCGGCGGCATCATCGCTGC
>JANPAM010000263.1:0-2131 GCA_031429915.1 Sphingomonadales bacterium
ATTGACCGTATCTGGCGCAATCTGGGTGCGCCGATTTTGGCGATGATCGAGACCCCCGCCGGACTATACGCGGCGCGAGAAATTGCGGCGCATCATGCGGTTGCCGGGCTGATCGCCGGAACCAACGACATTGCCGCTGAAACCGGGATCAGGCCGGGTCCGCTTCGTCAGGGGATGGAACTATCGTTGCAAATGATCGTGCTCGCCGCTGCCGCCAGTGCCAAGCCATGCTTTGATGGAGTATGCAACCGTCTCGATGATATGGGCGGCTTCGATGCAGAATGTGCTCAGGGCAGTGGCTATGGATTTGCCGGAAAAACGTTGATCCATCCGAACCAGATCGCCATCGCCAACCGCGCATTTGCGCCCGACGCGGCGATGATCGCCGAAGCAGAGGAGTTAATTGCGGCGAGTCGAGGCGGGGCGCAACGCTTTAAGGGTCGCATGATTGAAACGATGCATGTAGAGGAAGCCCAAATGACGATAGAGCGTTCGCGGGCTGCGACGGAGGGAACCTAATTCGTCGCCGTTGGAGTTGCTTCAAATGCGTCGGTTTCTTGTAATATGTGCGTCAGTAATGGCGGTGGGCGTAGCATCATCTGCGCTAGCAAAGGGTGTGACCGAGGCTGATCTTCGGCAGCATATCGCCATTCTTGCCAGCGACGAATTCGAAGGTCGTGCCCCTGGCACCGAAGGCGAAGCCAAAACGGTCAAATATATATCCGAAAGTTGGAAACGCGCCGGGTTGAAACCGGGTGCCAAAGACGGCAGCTGGTTCGATCCCGTGGCCTTGGTCAGCCGGGGGCAGGGCACTGCAACCGCTGCGTTCTCGGTGAAGGACCGAAAATTGCGGGTCGCTTCGGACGACATCGTGCTAATCGGCAGGGAGGCTCAATATAGCAATAAGCTGCCCTTGATGTTTGCCGGTTACGGCGTGAAAGCCGACGGCGACGCGGTCGACAATGTCGCTGGTAAAGCGGTTCTGATCTTCCTCGACCGCCCCGAATTTGCACCTGCCGACAAGCAATCGCCGCGCGCGCGCCGCGATGCTTTGGTAGCAGCCGGGGCCGAAGCTGTAATCATGGTGGCGGAATCGGCTGGCAGCTGGGCGGCGGCGCGGCGGCAATTGCTGTCGAGGCCGATATCGCTTGCGGCCAAGGATAGACGCGGCGCGTTCGAAGGTGCAATCAGTTCGGAATATGCGGTCGCGCTGATTACAGCGGGCGGTCGTGACTGGGACAAATTGCGGTTGGCGGCAAAAGCTGAAAATTACTCTGGCGAGGCGCTTGGCATTGACGGCAATTTTAACGTCACCACCGAAGTCCGCCGCTTCAACAGTTATAATGTCGTCGGCAAGTTGCCGGGCAAGAAGCAGAATTCGGGCGCGGTTTTGTACATGGGTCATTGGGACCATCTGGGGATTTGCGAGCCTGAAGGTTCGGTTGACCGTATCTGTAACGGTGCGGTCGATAATGCCAGCGGCATCGCGGTGCTGACCGAGGTTGTTGAACATCTGGGAAAAAAACGCCATGACCGCGATATCTATTTTGTTGCGACTACCGGCGAGGAGAGCGGGCTGCTCGGGGCTTATGCCTTTGCGGAGGCGCCGCCACTGCCGCTAAACCAGATCGTATTGTCGCTGAATGTCGATACCATCGGAGTTGCGCCGCGCGGGTCCAAGGTCGCGATCATCGGGCGCGGGACGAGCAAGCTCGATAGCGCCGTTGAGGCCGTTGCACGCAAGGTTGGACGCAAAATCGAGCAGTCGAATGATGCAAATGCCTTCGTTGAGCGACAGGACGGGTGGGCGCTGACTCAAAAGGGGGTGCCAGCCCTCATGGTCGGCGGATCGTTTGCCGATCTCGGGCTGATGCAAAAGTTCCTCGGCAGTGATTATCATGGCCCCGACGACGAGTTGACCGATGCAACCGAACTGGGCGGTGCGGCGGAGGATGCGGACCTGCATATTGCGCTTGGCAGGCACTTCGCCGATGCGCGCAAATATAAACCCAAGAAGGCTGGCGATTAAGCGGCTTACTGGTTACATGGGCCGCCACGAATCGAGACGCTTGAACGGTGGCCCTATGATTGACATTCCCCTCGGACTGACTTTTGACGACGTGCTTTTGCG
>JANPAM010000264.1:0-3153 GCA_031429915.1 Sphingomonadales bacterium
GTCAGCAACTGGGCATCGATCAGCAAAAGCCGACATTGCTTTCCTGGCAACGATTGAGCCGGGAGCGGGCTATCCGCTTACATTATCAGCAAAATGTGAGGGGCACTAATCCTTGGTTAATTGACTTTGCCAAGACGGAAATAACGCAAATACGTTACGCCACTTTACATTCGCGATACTTTTGATGTTCGAACAATCGCAGCTAAAACGCCATATCTAGGCATTTCATTTCCGCTTTCCGCGGCCCTTTTGTCGTATCTTGTATGCACGGCGCCGGGCGATTACCCGGCCCGTAAGCCATAGTCCACCGCCAACTAACGCGACAATGAACGCGTAAGCCAGCAAGGTTTTACTTTCCATTTTCGCCGCCTTCGTAAAAGCAAGACCGATTGAAGCTGAATGCCAGTGCATATGGGGCAAACGGGACGGCCGATTGTACCAACAAACAGAACCGTCCCTACCACTAGTAATGCGTGCAACGCAGAAACAGTGGATATGTGCCAAATAACCGAGAATCCGACGCTGCGCAATGTCGTTGTAGTGGCGGTGGCTACAACAAATAGATGCGTTAATGAAAGTTTTCCGCCGCTCTCCTTCGAGAAACATTTGATCAATTTGGCGTCCAGCGAATTTCGCAACAAAAAGGGGCGCCGGTTTCCCGACGCCCCCCGATGCGATTCTTTTGAGGCTACTATTACTTAGAAGCGGAACGATGTCGTGAAGCGGATATTGTGCATATCGAAATCGCTGTCACCGCGGCGCATGTCGGTGCCCATGGCATTTCGGATTCGAAAAGGGTTGGTGACAGGCGCAGTGCCAGGACCGACGCGCACTACATAATCATCGTCGACATAGTTAGTGTACAGATACTCAAGACCGATAGTGAAGTTCTTGGCAATTTTCACTTCGGTACCACCGCCGTACGAATAGCCCCAGCTTTTCGTTCCACCGTTGTCGGTGAAGCTATTCGCTGTGTTGCTGGTCTCAAATTCGTTTTCAATCTTGCCGTACGCTACACCGCCGGTGGCGTAAAACAACGCTCCACGTGCCGCATAACCCAGTCGTCCTCTGGCACCGAGCGAGTAATCCAGTTCACGTGTGAAATAATAGAATGCTGGCGTTGTGCTATACGCGCTTACACTGTCACGTGACTCGTTCTTGCCGCCTTCAAGCAAAAAGCCATAGACGATATTGCCTTGCTGAACATCGTAGCCAGCGCGAATATTATATTCGAGACCGTCTTTGTCGCCGCGGCAGCCTTCGATAGGCGTACGGCCATTAGCTGCGCCACCGCAGAAGCCCGGCGAAAACGCATCGGCACCAGTCGTGGTGCGAACTGTGTCACCGGATGTGCCGTCGAGATTATTGTCAAAAACAACAGTCTCATTGCGATCATTGTTCTGCGCAGCGAGGCCGATGGAACCGCCAATGTAAGCACCTTCCCATTCCTCATCCACAGACTGGGCGAATGCAGGCGTAGCGGCGATGGCCATTGTTGCTGATGCAAGCATTAGATATTGTGAGATTTTCATAAGATTTCCCTTTCGTGTCGGACATTAACGCGTGAGAAACGTCGAAAGGCGCGCTCAAGATGCACCGAGGATGAATAAATATGAATATGTTGCTTTTCAGCAACAGTTAAGCCGCCAGCTAATCTGCCCGTTCTGCTGCGACTTTCCGGGCGGCTGAACTAGCAACTTGAAAGCAAGGGGCCATAACAAGCGCAGTTTGGCATAAAGCAAAATGGCAGCAACTAGGCTGTACGTCGGCTTTCAGGTTTGCAGAAATAAGTATTCATTGACCGAAATGTTGTCGTGTCCGGTCAGTCTGCATTTTTTCATATTCCTCAGTTAGCTGACCTTGGGCTTTGCGCTTGAATCAGCGGTAGGTAATAGCAAACTTGGCTTGTTGCACGCATGGCCGGAATAATAGCGGATCTCTTCCACTATCGGTTCGGCCCGAAGTTTGGATATTTCGAATGCAGCGTAAGATGATCCGCGTGTTTCGAAGATGTGACCGTTGCAGTGCGCAAGAGGCTGTAGGTGTCCAAATTATATACTATGGCTAAAGTTATGGCTGAAGTCATTTTAATAAAAAATATCTTTTTAAATCAATACTAATTGAATGTCACCGTTTCCGCCATTTAGCATTGATAAATATCGATTAAATGATACTTAGCGGCATTATTCCCATAATCGCTCCCCAATAGCGCTTGCACTGTGGCTAACAGGGTGATCGTTGATCGCTATTTCAATTGCTATTTTTTGCCATCAAAAAAGTCGGCGATTAACATAAGCCCGAATAATAGAAGCATTGCCGTCATCGGTATCACTAACCATAGCTGCCAAAGCGCCGTGTGTAGAAGGGCGTAGTCTATCGTTACCCAACCAGTTATTGCCTGTTGCTGATAAAGCTCGGGAAAGATGTGCCCAAGTCGGTATGGTTTCCACTCCCCAAAGCGTAGCCATCCGTAAGTGTGAATGCAAAACAGCACCGCGCCAGCTAGCCAAGAAAATCGTACAAAAACGGCAAGCCAAGCTCCGACTTCATCAACAAAATTAGAAAATGTCATCGGCTGGCGATTTTGTTGATGCTCCATCATGCCCTCATTTTTTACGCGATACCACAGTATCACGCGACTATGGCTTGTCCAGACTGTAGGCCAATTGCTCCTAAACGCGTTGTGAGCAAAAGTAAGGAATCTTAGATCGCCTAATGGGCTGGCAAATAACTTGCCGGTAATAAGCCGCAGTAAATCGATACACACCCTACGCGACAAGTTGCTGCTCTTTTTCCTAGTTTTCGTAAGGTTTATAGCGTTGGCAGCTTTCCAATTGAAAATGATTTGCCGCATTTTCGTAAACTGTTTCCAATTTATACCGTCCGAAAGTTGAACTAATTCAACGCTTTACTGTAAGCATCCTCGTTCTCCTAGGTAACTTGAACCTGATTTAGGTTATGCAATGCCCGCGACAATGTTGCGGGACAGATCGTCCGATTATGGCAAAACATACAATGCTAAGCGTTCATAAAAGGGATGGTCTGTACCCAACCTCTGAAGTAGTGCATTAAGACATCCGACCTAACACGATTGTCCAAAAAATGAAAAAAAACTGTGATGGGAGCGCTGCTGTTGATGAGTGCGGCTCCGGC
>JANPAM010000265.1:0-6183 GCA_031429915.1 Sphingomonadales bacterium
AACATCATGATTTAGAGATTAAAGCCACGAACGGTTTTTAACACTCCGTCGATGTTCTCCACTAACGCGATAGGCCGCAAATCTGCGCCCCTCGCCCAATGTAGCCCATCTTTCATGGCAATCCCGGTCAAGACGCGGCCCGCTTGGACTGCCCTTGCCTGTTCCGGGGAGAGATCGAGAGCCGGGATGTCGACCAGCCCTGCCTCCATCGGCAAGATAATGTCTTCTTGGGGGTGCCCTTGGCCGAATGCATTGAGTTTGTCCAGCGAAATTGCGCTTTCCAGGGTGAACGGCCCGGCGCGCGTGCGGCGGAGCATAGAGACATGGCCGACGGTGCCGAGCGCTTTGGCAATGTCGCGGGCGAGGCTGCGGATGTAAGTGCCTTTGGAAACGTCGGCGGATAAGGTAACCGAATTCAAAACCCCGTCACCCTGAACTCGTTTCAGGGTCCTTCTATCAGCCTCAATCGGTGGTTCGTTTGGCACGATGGATGCTGAAACAAGTTCAGCATGACGGACCGAGAGATTGTGAACCGTTACGTGTCGGGCCTTCATTTCAACGTCTTCACCAGCACGTGCCCGATCATAAGCACGTTTGCCGTCGATCTTGATCGCCGAATAGGCGGGCGGGATTTGTTCGATAAGCCCCGTGAAATTTTGCAGGACCGCTTCGACATATTCCAACGTTGGCCGATGCTCCGAGGTCGCAACGACCTCCCCCTCTGCATCAAGTCCACTCGTTTCGGTTCCAAACGAAATCGTGAAATCATAGGTCTTCGACGCATCGAGCATCCGCCCACACAACTTCGTCGCCTCGCCCAAAGCAATCGGCAGCACGCCGGTCGCGAGCGGATCAAGTGTACCGCCATGCCCGACCTTTACTTTGCCAATGCCGGCCTCGCGCAAATTACGCTTCACCGCCGCAACCGCTTGCGTGGAACCAAGTCCTATCGGTTTATCCAGAATAATCCAGCCATGCACGCGCGGCGTTAGCCCCCTGCCCGCGCTGCCATAAAATGCTTGCGGCACATTGCAACATAGCGGTCATCACCACCGATTTCGGTCTGCGCGCCGTCAATGACCGCCTTGCCAAATTCGTCCACGCGGAGGTTCATGGTCGCTTTACGTCCGCAATCGCACACGCCCTTTAGCTCAACCAGACTGTCGGCAATGCCAAGGAGCGCTGCCGATCCGGGGAATAGTTCGCCTTGAAAGTCGGTACGCAGGCCGTAGCAAACCACGGGAATACCCGCCGTGTCGGCCAATCGCGCGCATTGCCAAGCCTGCTCCTTCGACAAAAACTGAGCCTCATCAATCAACACACACGCCAACGGTTCTTCCTGATGCCGCTTCAGAACTGCCGCCTCGATATCGGTCAAAGCCTCAAACCGGCTCGCGTCACCCGCCAACCCGATACGCGAACTGATCGCGCCGAAGCCGTGCCGGTCGTCGAGCGCAGCCGTCCAGAGCATGACCTTCATGCCCCGTTCGCCATAATTGAAAGCTGCCTGCAACAAAGTGGAGGATTTGCCAGCATTCATTGACGCGTAATAGAAATAGAGTTTGGCCACTATTCGTCGCCGTCGGCCAGATCCTGCGTCACCTTAGGCGCGCTCATCAGGGTCTCAATGCGGGTCGCCTGATCAAAGCTGTCATCAGCCAAAAACTTCAGCTTCGCCGCGTATTTCATACTGACTCGTGACGCGACTTCCTTTTGGAAGAATGCCGTGTTGGTGCGAAGCGCCTTAAGCACCGCCTCCTCATCCGCGCCGAGCAACGGTTTGATGAACGCCGTCGCATGACGCAAATCGGGCGACATCCGCACTTCGGTTACACTGACGCTGTGGCTCGTTAGCACCTCGTCATGCACCTCGCCGCGCGCCAGCAACTCTGACAATATATGCCGGAACTGCTCGCCTACGCGGAGCAGGCGGACCGAGCGGCCTTCGGGGCCTGTGTCGTTATGCTTTGCCATAAAGCTCCCCTTTCAGGATCGCTAAACTCACAACGTCCGTTCACGCTCCTCGACTTCAAAGACTTCGAGCATGTCGCCTGTCTTCACGTCGTTGGTATCCGCCAGCACGACACCGCATTCGATCCCTGAGCGGACTTCGTCGACATTGTCTTTGAAGCGCCGAAGCGATGCGATTGTGGTTTTCGATACGATGACATCTTCGCGGGTAAGGCGGGCAAACAGACCCTTCTTGATGACTCCCTCGGTGACCAGCAAACCGGCCGCCTTGTCGCGCTTGCCCGATTTGAACACGTCCTTGACTTCGGCGCGGCCGACGACGGTTTCGATGATTTCCGGACCCAATTCGCCTGCCATTTCCTTGGCGATGTCAGCAGTCAGGTGATAGATCACGTCGAAATATTTCAGACGTACCCGGTCACGTTTCGCCAGCGCGGCAGCCTTTGTATTCGGACGCACGTTGAAGCCGATGAGCGGGGCATTCGATGCAGCCGCGAGCAACATATCGGACTCGGTGATGCCGCCAACGCCTGCCGACAATATCCGGACCTTGATGTCGTCGGTCGAGATGTTGTTAAGCGCAGTGACGATTGCCTCGACCGAACCCTGAACGTCGCCCTTGATGACGACAGGATATTCCATCGCTCTGGTCGCCGACAACTGGTCAAACAGATTTTCAAGATTTGGCGCTTCCTGAGTCGTCCGAGCCTTGGTCGATTGTTCGGTACGATAGAGCGCAACTTCGCGCGCCCGTGCTTCGTTCTCGACCACGGTCAGTACGTCGCCAGCCGATGGCACACCCGACAGGCCGAGCACTTCGACCGGCATGGCGGGGCCAGCTTCCTTGACCTGGATGCCCTTGTCGTTGACGATCGCTCGAACTTTGCCGCTTTGCGAACCAACAACGAAGATATCGCCTCGCTTCAACGTGCCGCGCTTGACCAATACCGTCGCAACCGCACCGCGGCCCTTGTCGAGTTGAGCCTCAACCACAATCGCTTCTGCCGCACGGTCAGGGTTTGATTTCAGCTCCATGACTTCGGCTTGCAACGCCAGCTTTTCGAGAAGCGTATCAAGACCGGTCTTCTTCAATGCAGACACCTCGACGTCCTGAACTTCGCCGCCCATCGCTTCGACAACAACTTCATGCTCTAGCAAACGTTCGCGCACCTTTTGAGCGTTCGCGCCTTCCTTATCCATTTTGTTGATCGCAACGATCATCGGAACGCCAGCAGCCTTTGAATGTTTGATCGCTTCAATCGTCTGCGGCATCAGCCCGTCGTCGGCAGCAACCACCAATATGACGATATCAGTAACCGACGCGCCGCGCTGGCGCATTTGTGTAAAGGCTTCGTGGCCCGGCGTATCGAGGAAAGTAATCAGCGAACCGTCCTTCGCCTTCACCTGATAGGCACCGATATGCTGCGTAATCCCGCCAGCTTCGCCCGACACCACATTGGCGCCGCGCAACGCATCGAGCAGCGAGGTCTTTCCGTGGTCGACATGGCCCATCACCGTTACAACCGGTGGACGCGATTTCAGCGTTGCTGCATCATCAACATCGTCGTCATGCGCGATATCGACATCGGAATCGGATACGCGAATAATGTTGTGGCCGAATTCCTCGATAACCAGTTGAGCGGTATCCTGATCAACGCTGTCGGTGCTCGCGACGGGCGAGCCGAGTTGGAACAGCGCCTTAACCAGATCAGACGTTTTTTCGGCCATTCTGTTGGCGAGTTCCGCAACGGTGATCGTTTCAGGAACGATAACGTCGCGTGCCTGCTTCGGCTGAACTTCGCGCCTGCCGCCGTGCGAACGCTTTTCCTTTTCGCGCGCACGTTTCAGCGCCGCGAGCGAACGAGCGCGAGCGCCCTCGTCGCCTTCAAGCGCTCGGGTTACGGTTAGCTTGCCTGCCTGACGACGGTCATCGGTTCGGTCACGCGATGGGCGTTGTGGAGCCTTTTTGGCTTCCTCACGCTCGCGTTCTGGGCGCTTCGGTGCTTCAACGGGCGTGAACCGGCGCGGTGCTGGAGCAGCGCCGTCTTTGTTTTCAACTTCGGCGACCGGCACTTCTTCAACAGCAAGTGCGTCGGCTACAGCAGCGGGTGCCGCTGGAGCAGGCGCGGCAGCAGCGGGCGCTGCCGTTTTAGCTTCGGCGCGCTGGCGTTCGTCTTCGGCGGCCTTGGCACGCTGTTCAACTTCGCGGCGGCTGCTTTCTTCAAGCACCGCAAGACGGGCTTCTTCAGCTTCGCGAAGCAATTTGGCCTGGCGTTCCTGACGCGACAACAGCTCATTGCCCGTTGGCCGGGGTGGTGCGACGGGTGCGGGTGCTGCTACTGGCGTCGGTGCAGGAGGCGGTGCTGCCACCACGACTTCGGGCTCGGCGACAAAGCCGGGTTTGCCGACAAGCTTCTTGCGCTTGACCTCGACCACCACCTTATTGGTGCGGCCGTGGCTGAAGGTCTGCTTGACTTCGCCGGATTCGACCGAGCGGCTCAAGGTGAGCGGCTTGCGAGTCAATGTCGGCTTGTTTTCGTTTTCGTCACTCATTGAACCTGAACCCGTCCTTATTCATCACTTGCAGGGAATTCAGCTTTGTCGTCCCCGTCTGCTTGCGCAGTCGCGGGCGCATTACTGCATCCGTTGAAATTTAGCCAGCGTCCAAGATGGTGCATTACCCGCTCGGCTGCCTTTTTGTCGATTAGCGCCACATGCACCGCGTTCTGGCGGCCAAGTGCTGCTGAAATTGCGTCGCGGTCGACGGGCAGTTTAATGCCAGCCTTGCCCGAACCCTCTTCCTCTTCGCCAACACGCCAAGATTGATCGCGTTTGCCCGAACCATCCGCGCTGACGTCGGAGGCATGAAGCAATAAAGCCACCTGACCCGAACGCGCGGCAGTGTCGATTTTCTCTGCACCCAAGATAAGGTTGCCCGACCGAGCTTCCAAGCCGAGCCGGTCAAGAAACGCCTTTTCGAGCGCGCTCGATATCCGGCCAGCCATATCGTCAAGCAACTGGACATTATCGACCTTGAACGCTCGTTTCAATACACCCGCCAGCTTGCCCTTGACCTGCGCCTTTGCCAGCTCATCGGAAGTAACCCCAATCCACGCACCCCTGCCCGGCGCTTTGCCGTGAATATCGGGCGCGACCACATTGTCGGGGCCAAGCGCAAGCCTGATGAGTCCGGAGGCGCTTTCACGCTCCCCGCTCAGGACACATTTCCGCTCAGGCCCGGATTTCTCCGGACGCGCTGGCCTTATAGGGCGATTTGGGTTCTCATTCTGAGGGGTCCGCGGCAATGGCGTCCTCCTCTTCTGTCCCCGGCGCGGATGCACCGTCTTCGTCTTCAAACCAATGCGCGCGGGCGGCCATGATGATCTCGTTGCCCTGCTCTTCGTTCAGCCCGAAGACCGCCAGTATTCCGGCCTTTTCCTCGGTGCGATTGCGACGAACTTCGCGGTCGCTTTGGTTATTAAGCTCGTTGCGTCGCGGTTCGCGTGCCTTCTGGATAAGCTCGTCGGTCGCCAGATCGGCCAGATCGTCGAGCGTCTTGATGTTCGCCTTACCAAGCACAACCAGCATCGCTTCGGTCAGGATCGGCAATTCTGCGAGCGCATCTTCGACACCCAGCTCACGGCGTTCGGCGCGGTTGGCTTCTTCGCGGCGATCGAGCGCTTCCTGCGCCCGGCTTTGCAGTTCGGATGCCAGGTCTTCGTCGAAGCCTTCAATAACCGCGATTTCCGACGGATCGACATAGGCAACTTCTTCCAACTCGCCAAAGCCTTCGGCAACAAGCAATTGAGCCAGCGTTTCGTCAACGTCGAGTTCCTTCTGGAACATTTCGGAGCGCTCGACGAATTCCTTCTGGCGCTTCTCGCTCGATTCCTGCTCTGTCATGATGTCGATGCCGCGACCGGTAAGCTGCGACGCCAGACGGACATTCTGCCCGCGGCGGCCAATCGCCAGCGAAAGCTGATCGTCAGGTACAACGACTTCGATCCGGTTCTCGTCTTCGTCGATGACAACGCGGCTGACCGTTGCTGGCTGAAGCGCGTTGACGATGAAAGTTGCGGCATCTTCCGACCACGGAATGATGTCGATTTTTTCGCCCTGCATTTCCTGAACGACTGCCTGAACGCGGCTCCCCTTCATGCCGACGCAGGCGCCTACGGGATCGATGCTGCTGTCATGACTGATAACGCCAAT
>JANPAM010000266.1:0-2075 GCA_031429915.1 Sphingomonadales bacterium
TTTGCTCAACCAGCCTGAGACCCTCACTGACATCACGGTGGAGGTAGTTAAGCGGTCTTTTTTGGGCCGTTTCTTCCTTAGAAGTAGAGTCAGGCAGTACAATCAACAGCAAATCCTGAAGATGACCCGCCAGATCATCGAAGCGCAGAATGCAGCTTCCTTTTGCTGCCCGCATATTGCCGACAGTAAGCAAGCGGGTAAGCCGACCCCAGCCGAAACGGTTTTTGGGATAAGCGACAATATCGGGTGTCCCATCGGAAAATACCAAACGGGCCCCGGTCACTAGTTTGAAATTGGCTGGCAATGCGTTGCTATCTTTGGCTCGTTTAACTGCCGCCCAAGCTCTTACCACCCCCGCAACACTGTTACGGTCGGCAACGCCGATGCCTTTCATGCCGAGAGCAGCGGCTTGGAATACTATCTCTGCTGGAGATGACGCACCGCGCAGGAAGGAATAATTGGTCGCCGCGACGAGTTCAGCAAAGGCTGGTACGGTCACGCGAACAGCCCGTGCAGATACCAGCCAGGATCAGCCTTTTCGCGGCCATAAAGCCCGTGGCGGAATACCCAGAAACGCCGCCCTTCGCTGTCCTCAACTCGGTAATAATCGCGCGTCAGTCCGCCAGCTCCCGGTTCGTGGCCGCCTTTGCGCCGCCACCATTCGGCGGCGATGCGTTCGGGGCCTTCGTAGAGCGTTACCTGATGCAGCTTGCGCCGCCAGCGGAACTGGCGCGGCGGGCCGTCGGGGATTTCGGCGATGACGTCGATATGCTGTGGCGGGTCGAACAGGCGGAAAGGGCGTGAGGGCGGCTCGCCGGGGTCAGGTTTTGGCCAGTCGCCGGTTGGCAAGCCCGATGCAGCGGCGCGTTCATATGCGGCACGCTCGGGCATATGGCTGTTGCCTGCATGGAAACGCCGGACTCGACCAGACCCCAAGCGCACACTCAGCCGGTCGATAAGCGCCGCGCCCTCGGCCTTTACATCGACTTTGCTTTCAAGCCCCATCTGGCTGTTCGCCAATGTCTCCGCCACCGGCACTGCCAGCCGGATAAGATCATAGCCAAAACCGGGATCAAGTGGATCGGCCAGCGAATCTATCCGCTCGCGGATCAGGCGGTTGAGCAATGCCGGATCGCGCGTGGGGGTGCCGGTATCGACGCCCAGCCTCGCGACATGGCCGTCGCTTCGGAACAGAGTTATCTCGAACCGCCGCCCGCCTTCACCGCGCTCGCCGAGCACAATCGCTGCCTCGCCCGCCAGTTGTTCGATTACCAGCAACACATCGGTAGTTCGTGCCACCGGCTCGGCAAAATTACGTTCGACGCGGGCCATCGGCTGCACACGGCGCGGAGTGATGTGCGGGTCTTCCTCCTCAAGCAACCGCGCAAGTTTAAGCGTACAGGCCTTGCCGAACCTTGCCGCCAATGGCTGGCGCGGACGGGCGGCGAGATCGCCGATGCTTCGCAGTCCGGCACGACGCAGCGCCTGGTGGGTCTTGGCATCCATATCGAGCGCCTCAACCGGCAAGTCTTTAATTTTTCGAACCGCGAACCTTGCCTTGGCGCGCGCGCTGTCGGGTGTTGCCCCGAGTGCGGTGCGCGCGGAAAAACCATGCCGCTGCAAACGTTTTTGCAAATCGGCCGCCAAAGCCGCCTCATCTTCGCCGAACCGGTGCGCGCATCCCGTGATGTCGAGGATCAGGCCCTGCGGCGGATCGACCATGCAACCCGGCGTGTACCGCTCACAACCGTCAGCCAGCCACAGCAACAATCTCTCATCGGCTTGCGGATCGTGGTCAAACACCAGCAACTCGGGAACTCGCGCCCGCGCATCGGCGAGCGCCAGTCCCGGCGCTACGCCAATTGCCAACGCGGCCGCATCGCACGCGACCAGCCGCATCGCGCCCTTTTGCTTTTCAACCAGCGCAAAGGGAGCGTCAGGCGGTTGTCCTGATATCCGGATCAGCCTCTCCGCCGAAAGTAACGGCAGAAAGACCGCCAGATACCGGCGCGTCATGGAAAGTTTGTCGTTCATGATCCCAATTCACTCTCGCCTCGAAAGGCGCAATGCCGCCG